>NZ_JAUORW010000023.1:0-62281 GCF_030548245.1 Psychrosphaera sp. 1_MG-2023 | reverse complement strand
TGTTTTGGATTAGTAGAAGAACAGCGGTCTCCACTCTCTATAAAAGCATCGATGGTTGGGAGTTCGAGTCTCTCCGCTCCTGCCAATTCTTTTTTTAAGAATTGTACGAAGTTAAAATAAACCGCTTAAATGCGGTTTTTTTGTATATGGATATACTTATCCTTGAAGCCCATGGACGGAAAGCGTAAAGGGTTTGTGTCTGAAATTTGTGTTTTAGATTAATAGAAGAACAGCGGTCTCCACTCTTCTTATAAATTCGATAATTTCAGAACAAAAAACGTCTTTCCAAAAGAGCATTAGCGATATTGGGAACCTCCAACCGAGTGCAGAGGAAGTTCATAATTCACTTTAAATTAGCTCATAAGTCCAAAACAAAAACGTCCTCTGCATATTGAAGGAGATCTCAAATATCGCTTCGCGATTTTGAGATGACGAGTTTTTCCTGCAGTAAACGTCATTCCCTAACTTGTAATATGAGTCGAGCCAAAGCGATATTTGGGATCTTCAACCAAGTGCTGAGGAAGTGTAACCCTTCCACCTAAGTCTAATTGCAAAAATTGGAGATTGGTTGTCTACTCCAAAATCGAAATTGTTTAATTTGAGCCTTCAAATATGTACTACTCAATTTGGTTAAGCAAACCGCCAGCCAAAAAGCGTAATTTAGACTATGGTTTACTAATCATTTTAATTTAGAACTGAAAAACTACGTAATAGCACTTAAATATTACTAAATTTACCAGGGTTTAATAGATTGGATTGACACCTTGGTTAACCAATTTTTGGTTTTTTTGTTTTAAACGAGATCTAGTAAGGCAGGTTAAATAGTTATTAAAAAATAAATAATTTTGACCAATAATGTTATTTTATTGTTATTTAAGGGTTTTATTTTTGGCCAGCCTCTTGGTCATACCAAAATTTTAAAAATGTTAGTTATTTGCCTTTATTATTGTTTGAAATCTAATCGGTAATGTATTATAAAGTTGTTAACCAAAACTGGTAAATAAAAATAAACTTAAAAAAGTTTGGTAAAGCATCGGGTGGTATTTTGGTAAAACCAAAAGGGCACACACTTAAACAACATGAATCAACAGGGGTTATTCATACATGAAACTCAATAAAATAATTACTGCACTTCGCTCGCAGAATTCATTTAGCCGCAAATTATATGCGTCATCGTTAGCTGCACTATTAGTAGCAACACCAACTTATGCTGCTGAAGAAGCTGGATCAGAAAAAGTTTCAGAGGATGATGTCGAAGTTATTCAAGTCAGGGGTATTCGTGGGTCGTTAGCAAGTGCATTGGCAGCTAAAAGAAGTGCTACTAGCATAATCGAAGTTATTGATGCTGAAGACATCGGTAAATTACCAGACCAAAACCTTGCAGAGGTTTTAGAAAACATCACAGGTGTTCAAATAACACGTACAGCGGGTGTTGGTTCAGGTGTACAAATCCGTGGTAGTAATAGTAACCGCGTAGAAATTAACGGTGCGGCCACAGTTGGCACAGGTGATGGCCGTAGTGGAATGAAATTTGAAGATCTTTCAGCCGCCATTATTGCTGGCGTTGAGATTATTAAATCTTCAGAAGCTAAAACAACAGAAGGTTCTGTAGGTGGTACAGTTAACCTTAAAACTATCCGCCCACTCGCGTTATCGGAAACTCTAGGGTCAATTCGTGTTCAAGGTGAAGACAGCAGCCTTACAACTGATGGTATTATGCCACGTATTTCAGGTGCGTATGGTGACAACTGGGAAACAGATGCTGGTAAATTTGGTTTTGTTGTAAGCGGTAGCTTCTCAAAACAAGAAGCTACGTCGTTCCGTCCTCGCGTCGACCGTGATGGTAGTCTTGTTGAAAACGTAAATGCTGATGTTTATCGCAGTGGCTCTCTTGAAGACCAAGCGACCAAGCGTCCGGTAGCACAGTCATTTGACTTCCTTGGTATTCAGTTTTTAAACCAAGAATTAGAAAATTTCGAATACGAAACGACTAATATTGCTACTGCTTTTGAATTTGCACCTAACGACAATATGAAATTTTTCTTTGATACTGTATTAACTGACCAGGAAATTCGTCAAGACAGTACTCGTGTACAAGGTTCTGGTGTAAGTGCGGTACTAAACTATAACTTACCAACTCAATTCGAAACGGTAAACTTTGGTTCTTTAGATGGTGTTCAATTAGGCAGCATTCAAGCCGCTACTAAAGGTACAATCCAACCTAACCTTTCAGTTGATGATGATGATCCAAACTTACGTTTTAACAGTGATACAAATGCACGTGTTACCGATACTAAATTGTTCAGATTTGGTGGTGAATGGCAAGGTGACGACTTGTTTGCAAGCTTTGAAATTTCAAGCACAAGCTCAAGCACAGTTACTCCACAATTAAATACACAGTTAAACTTCTTAAACCCAAATGCACCATTAGACGGCTTAGATGCGGATGGCAATCCAACGTCAAGCACGAGTAATGACAATGCTGTACCATTTATTTATGACTTAACAGGCGGCTCATTAGCATTTGGTATCGATTTTGACTCACCTTATGCTCCATCGGTTGCTGACTTATTAAATCCTGCAAACGTTGTTTTAGACCAAGTTGATTTAAGCCGAAGCACAACTGAAAACTCAGATGACTCGTTCCGAGCTGATTTTAGTTACTACCTAGAAGATGTTATTACGTCAGTTGATTTTGGGTACCGTTATAACAATACAAAACACGAATCTGTTGGGATCTCTGACCGTATTGGTGGATTCTCTAAATTAGTAGATAGTCCTGCCGGCACATTGTTTGAAGAGCTACTTGTTGCTGGTCCAAGTCACTTTGGCGACGCTGATGGTCGTGAACTTGCGCATCGTAACTTCCTTATTGTTGACCCTGACCGCGCATTTAGCGATCCAGATGGCACATTAGCAATTATTGAAGCGGCAATGTTGGCACATGGTGGTAACCAAGATTATTCAAATCTAACGCCATCAACAACGGCTTCATTTAGTATTGAAGAAGCAACACATGCTTTATACGCTCAAGCGAATTTTGAATATGAAATGATCCGCGGTAACGTAGGTGTGCGTCATGTTTCTACCGAGATTGAAGCAACAGGTAATACTGTTATCGACTCTGTTGTAACGCCTGTTGTGACTAAAGGCGATTACAGCTTTGTATTGCCTCGCATCAATGTTATTGCTGATGTTACTGACGACGTTGTCGTACGTGCATCTTGGGGCAAAGATATTCACCGTCCTTCATTTGGAAGACTCAATACGTCGGTATCTTTTGGTACAAACGAAAATAGTTCATTGAATATAGGTAACCCTAACTTGGCTCCAGAAGAAGTATCTACTTTTGATATTTCTGCGGAATGGTATTTTGCTGAAGCGGCCGCTGTAAGCATCGGTTACTTCAAAAAAGAAATTTCAAATTTATTTGTTACAAATGGCGAAAGTGCAGCACTTGATGCAAATGGCTGGCGCGAAACTGACCCATCTTGTCCTGGTGGCGGTATGTGGAACCCTGCGGTTCAGCCTGGTGTGTTAGGAGATCCAAATACAACTGGTCTTTGTGTTGATATCGAGACATTCAAAAATGATTCTGCTAAGACAACACAAACAGGTATCGAAATGGCGATTCAATATGACTTGTCTGAATTTGAATCTGAGTTAGGTTGGGCGTCTGGTTTTGGTATCATGGCTAACTACAGCATTCAAGAGTACACAGGTGGTTCTGAAGTTAATACTTCAGCAGGTCGTGGTACTGATATCTTCAATGCGATTAACGGTATTTATGATGACAGTAAATTTGTTGAAGTTACTGCGGTTCAAGGTCTATTAGACTTCTCTGAAAACGCGTATAACATCACAGCTTACTACGAAAAATATGGTCTATCTGCTAGAATGCGTTATACATGGCGTGAAGCGTACCGTACTGACGATACAGCTGCTGGTGCATCACGTAACTCTACACTTGGCTTCCCTGTTTATACTCATGATAGAGGCCAGCTTAACGCAAGTGTAAGCTATGACGTAAACGAACAGTTAAACGTTGGTGTTGAAGCGGTTAACCTTACTGAGTCAGACATTACACAGTCTTGTGTAAATGAAGGCGCATTATTATGCTTCCAAGGTCTTACAGACCGTCGTATCACTGTAGGTGCTACATACAAGTTCTAATAACAAGTTTGACTTGTTAAATTAGAAAGCTAATTAATTAGCTCTTAAAAAGCCTGGATTTCATAATCCGGGCTTTTTTGTTTTTCGATAATGTGAACAGGTTAAAAGCGAAGTTTCACTTTCCGCTGCACGCTCCCGTCATCTCAAAATCGCGAAGCGGCATTTGAGATCTCCTTCAAGCACTGATGACGTTTTTCTGTTAATTTGTAGTTAACAATGACGGTTTTTGTTCTGATTATTGTGAGCCAATTTAAGGCGAATTATGAACTTCCTCTGCACTTGGTTGAGACCTGTGGGGTCAGAGTCGCTGATTCTATAAATTCCTCTGCACTTGGTTGGATATCCCTAATATCGCTTTGGCTCTTTTGGGATGACGTTTTTCTGCTGACTTGTAGTTAACAATGACGTTTTTCAGTTGATTTGTAGTTAACAATGACGGTTTTTGTTCTGGACTTATAAGCCGTTTCAAGCAAAATTAACGCTTTACGACGTAGTTAGAAGATAGCAACATTCTTTATAATTCGGTGGGTACAAAAAAGGCCGTGCTATATAGACAACGGCCTGTTGTAGTACTAAGTCACATAAACCTAGTTAATGGGTGAAATCTCCAAGTGGAATTGTAAGCATGACACCGAGGTGAGAATTTTCACTGGTAATGAACGCGTTGAGAGTTAATCCAATCCCAACGTATTTACCAAATACTGCACTTAGATGGAGGGGCAGGCCCACTCTATAGCCTTCGACACTATCACAAAGGTCATAGGTCGAACTTCCCCATCCACCAGAGGGACTCTTTTCTGTAAAACAATTACTTGTCCAGGTCCCTTTAGCAAGCCCAAGACCAACGCCAGCTTCAAAATAACCTAAACGTTTAGTCGAGGTCCAATTTTTGGTGATAGCAATTGTTTTAACTTCTGGGTTTAAGATTTTGTCATTAGCTCGATCTTTGGCATAAGACAAAATACGAAAATCTTCATAATTACTGAACTCTATTGCCCAATTGGATTTAAGATCACCGAATTTAATGTTTGTTTTTACGCCCATTAAATCTTCTCCACCGCCACCGAAACTAAGCTCCAGCCATGAATTTGTGTTTTCTGCAGTTGCAGGGTTTGTGAATACAGTAAGTCCTAACAATATTGTTGATAATAAACGCATAAAACATCCATATTTGTCAGCAAGTTTGCCGAGTTGTAATGTATAAAAAAAGGGTTGTTGAATATATTCAACAACCCCAGTTTCAATTCCATTTGTTAAGGAACTGAGTGTTAGTCGTCTTCCGCTGATTGAGATTCAGCTGGGGACAATGGGTGCGAAACTAAACGTATGCTATCGAAAAATGCTTCTGTACCTTCAGCGGGCATTCCTTGATAACTTAGTTCAAACTCATCCACTCGGATCTCTGCGCCAGTTGTTGTTTTAAACTGTGCAAATACCGTTAAGCTAGTATTAGGCCCACTATTAAAAGATAGGCTGTCTTTATAAAAACTATCATCACCTTTTTCATTACCAGCGCTCTTTAACTCTGAATAAACAGAATCTTTTTGAGCGACCCAGCTTGATGAATCGGAAATGTCAGTGGCTGATGATACGCCAAATACAATAGACGAGTCATTATTGTCACTTTTGTACAAATTGTATATAGATAAGTTGTAGTTTGTATTTGCTTCTACAGTTACAGTTTGGGCAATATACGGGTCATGTGGCGTACCTGAGTCATCAGAGTTATACTTAAATTTGATTGACCCATCGGCGCCACCAGAGGAGTTGCTTGAGTCTTGTACTTGACCAATACCTGTACCTTCAACTACTGTCCAATCGTCCTGATCGTCATCAAAGTTTGGATTTAGGATAGCCGCTTTATTAGTCACCATATCATCCACAGATGCTGTGATCACAGCTGAAGTACCATTGCCAGAATTAAAGCTAACAGAGCTAAACCCATAACTACTCGACGTTCGTTCAGCAGCATAGGTTTGACCATCAACGGTAACAGCGAGTTTCGCTGAACCTTTCATAAATGCAGACAACGTATAGTTTGTATTTGCCGTAACGGTTACCGTTTGACTCACTGCTGCCGAATTACTATCTAAAACTAAGCTGTTTCCACGAGAGAATACATCGTCGTTTGTTGTAATTGCTGCGCCAGTGCCACCAGTGTCAGTCCAACCGGTCAAATCACCGCTGTCAAAGTCATGATTCGCGATATTAACACTTTGTACATAGACTTTTCCTGGCGTAGGGCGATAGCCTTTTGGACCTACATCAGCTGAGGAAAGTGGCGTCAATGACGCTGTATCGGCAATATCTTCGTTAGCACCTGATGGTGTCGAACCTGAGCGCGGTTGACCATCAATATCGGTGGTAGGCAATGAGAAATCTCCGGTATCAACATTTAAATCAGCAAAAATGTCAGGCGTATTTGAACTGCTTCGATAAATAGTATCTGCGCCTCGTTCAAACATGACGTCTACATAATTAAACCCTGATGTATTCGCTTCTGTCACATCATCATTATCAGAAAAACCTTGACCAAATACGTAATTACCAGCAAAAGTTGAACTACTCGGCATGTCTTCGCCATTAGTACGGATTACAGGCCCGATTGCATCTGCGATAATGTTATTGACAAAATATACGCCTTCAGGTGCTTCGTCGTTTTTGCCACCGTAGACATTCAGGCTGTTTACGCTATCCACAATTGTATTGTGGGCAACTAATACGTTTTCGACGTTTTGATACCCGTTTTCAGTGTCTTCTGCGCCATCACCAGCGGTTAAAACGATCCCACCGTTCCAGTTAGAGCTTAGGTATCTTGCCCCCTGAACGTAGTTGTTAACAACCGTATGACCATCATCAACTAAACGAATACCACCTGAGAATGGGTTGTCATCACCAAATACGAAGTTATTGCTAATTGTTGCTCTAGCGCCATGACGGTTAACAATTGAACCATTACTGTCTCGAATGGTATTGTTGCGAATGGTATTGTCTGCCGATTTGTTTGAAATAACCTCAGCTTCACCTTGAATACGTTCAAAGTAATTATTTTCAAGCGTGGAAAAGGATGGAGCGGAGTGAGTCGTACTCAATCCTAATCGCACACCTTCGTATTCATTGTCACTACTGCCAGCATAACCACGACCAAATGCCGGTGGACGGTCGCCAAAGTAGTTGTAGTCTATTTGGGCACGATCTTCAGGGAAGCCACTGGTTGCAAATGTATCCTCATCAATCCAACGAGGAAGAACTAATAGAGCACCTCGTGATTCTTTTCCAGAGAACCAACTGTGGTCGATACGGTTATATTGACCATAATATTCGACCCATTTTGAGCTGCTAAAGTCGCCACCGTCCATATCGATAATAGAGACTTCAGTTACTCGACAATAATTACAATAGGTCTCTTTTTCAAACTTGATAATTGAGCTGCCAGTTTCGCCGTCTCTGAAGACAAAACCTTGGATAACAACGTGTTCGCCCCCAATGCGCACAGAAATTTCACCATTATTAATAATCGCTTTCCCAGGATGCTCAGCGGCGACTGTAATTGGTTTATCGGCGGTTCCCATGCCTTCAACTCGTAACTCTAGGTCGCCAGAGTAAGTACCATCGGCAAGACATAAGGTATCTCCAGCAACTAAATCTTCTGCTGCATCTTCTAAAGCCGAAACAGAACTTACTGTTTGCGTACAATTTACAACGGGCACTGCATCGGTATATCCGTCGATATGGTTGCCGCCTTCTGCGGCACTAAAGCCATTTGAAGTGCTTACAACGGCTGCGCCTTTTATCGTAATAACCAAATCGGTTGTTGTATTATCTGTCGAAGTTACGCTTATGGTATCGGTAAGCGTATCGTTTTCACCTAATAGAGCTGCTACCGATGAATTTGTTTCATCAACTGAATATGTCCATTCGCCATTGGCATTTATTGAAAATGTGCCGTAAGTGGTTACGACATCAGTTTGAATTTGAGCTGCACTTTCTCCGTCGTCAGCATCACTAATGGTGATTGTTCCCGTAATATCGTCTGTCGTATCATTTGTAACACTAGCGGTGAGATCACCACTAAAAGTCGCTGCTGAGTTTTGAGCTACAACACCTGAGATAGTGACCGCGATTGTACCTGTTGTGCCATCTGCTGTAGTGATAGTAATAGAGTCAGTTAAGGTGGCTGTCGCAGCGAGTGAAACAACAGCAGCGTTTGTCACGTTCAACTTATAAGTCCAGGCACCAGTTGTTGTAATTGAAAATGTGCCGTAAGTTGTTTCCATATCCGTTTGCGCTTCAACTTGAGCTTCATCGGTATCAGGGTCGGTAATGGTTAATGAGCCAGTAACGTCATCTACATTATCACTATTGATTGACGCGGTCATATCACCACCGATAGAAGCGGCGGTGTTAACAGCAGCAATACCGTTAATGGTCACTTCAATAACGCTAGTAGTACCGTCTTTGGAGGTAATCGTAATAAAATCGGTTAAGGTTGCATCTGAGGTTAATGAAGTAACGTCGCTATTTGTGACATCTAATTCATAAGTCCATGCGCCCGACTCGGTAATTGAAAAGGTGCCATAGGTTGTTTTAGTGTTGGTTTGGCTAACAATATTTGCCTCGCCTTCATCTTCATCAATAACCGTCAAAGCGTTGTTTGAATTAGGTACATTGATATCAATTACCGCAGAAGAAACACCCGAAAATGTCGCCGGTGTATTTTCAGTATCATCACTTGTGCTACAGCCTCCAAGCGCAAGCAATACCAGAGTTGAGAGTAGTTTTTTATCCATTATTTGTTCCCTACCTTAATGTGATTGTAATCATGACCTTTTGTGAATCGCGAGCCTGTTATCGCTGGGTAAAATTATCTTTTTGCAAAATCATAGAGTGAGTTTTACTAAAAGCTAATATCATTTTGATTAACCTCTATTTATCATAATTCTCAACGGATAATGGTCTATTCAAAAGGGCATTTAGTTTTTATTATTTTTAATTCTCTGACTATTCAATAGTGCGATGTATTGGACGATCAGGAGATAAAAAAATAGCGCTGAATAAATGCAGCGCTATTTTAATATTTTGCTTATCGATAAATATCCGTACTCTATTACTCTTTAACTACAACAACTTCAGCTGAGTTAGAGTTATAAGGAGAGTCGGTGTTATCAGTGTCAAGCGATACGCCTTCAGCATAACCTTCAAAGTCATCTTCGAACGCAACAGTTGTACCTGCTAAGTCAGAGTAGATTTTGATGTTATCAATGTAATATGCAGCAGTTGGCAAAGTTGAACCATTGTCGCCCAATTTAAATATCGCATATCGAACACCGGTCATAACATCACTAGGTGAGCTAGATGCAGATGAGAAAGCGTCAGTTGTTACGCTAGTGCCATTAATCGTAATAGTCACAAGCGGGGTAACCGCATCAGTTGCATCAGATGCATCCCATGTCATTTCAACTTGGTTCCATTGACCAGGAACAAATGGCACTGTTACATCGATGTCATCTTGGTCGCGGATAACAAATTTGTCGGCTTGGATACGTAAATCGACAATCGCATTACTTGTGCTAGTTGATTCACCATAAAGACCAATGTATGCATCTTTTGCTACGCCCTCTGAGGTTTCAGCCATGTCATCTTTCCAGAATGATACAGTTAGTTTACCTTCAGAAATTGCATCACTAAGTTTGTAACGTAATTCACCAGCATCATCTGTCATTGAGTCGGTGATTTTTGCCATTTGATTATCAACTGGGTCGACAGGGTCTACCGAGTCACCACCTTTAGTGACTTCTGCAACTACGGCTTCTGCCGTGTTTGAGTTGTATGGAGACGCAGTATTATCGTCATCTAGTGAATCACCAACGTTGTAACTTTCAAAGTCGTCTTCAAACGCGACAGTTGTGCCAGCAATATCAGAATAGATTTTAATGTCGTCAATGTAATACGCAGCGCTAGGGATGGTTGAACCATTGTCGCCTAATTTAAAGATTGCGTAACGAACTCCGCCTAATACGTCACTAGGTGATGAAGACGCTGAAGAAAATGCGTCAGTTGTCACACTTGTACCATTAATCGTAACAGTCAGCATTGGTGTAACAGTATCTGATGCAGAAGAGGCATCCCATGTCATTTCAACATCTGTCCAAACACCAGGAGTAAACGGAATCGAAACGTCGATATCGTCTTGATCTCGAATTACGAATTTGTCAGATTGAATACGCAAATCGATTATTGCATTACTCGTGCTTGTTGATTCACCATATAGTCCGATGTATGCATCTTTTGCAGTACCGTCTGATGTTTCTGCTTTATCGTCTTTAAAGAATGAAACCGTTAATTTGCCTTCTGAGATAGCATCACTAAGCTTGTATCTTAGTTCACCAGCATCGTCAGTCATGCTATCTGTGATTTTCGCGACCTTAGTTGTAACTGCAACATTAGATACACCGGTAATGGTTACCATTACACTAGACGTTGTACCGTCCGCTGATGTAATCGTAAGCGTATCGGTTACGGTATCACTTTCGCCATCTAAAGAAGAGATTGTGCTATTTGAAGTATCTAAAGCATATGTCCACTCACCAGTTGTAGCGATAGAAAACGTACCGTACATAGCGACAACGTCAGTTTGCGCTTCAAGTACCGCTTCGCCTTCATCGTTATCCGTTACCACTACCGTTCCCATAACAACATCGGTAATGTTGTTTTTAACAACAGCTGAGCGGTCACCACTAAATGAAGCTGGCGTTGTTAGGCCGATGACGGGATCAGTTTCATTTGATTTAATGACTTCAGAAAAGTTGTCATTATCTGTGTAAGAAACGGTAACTGTAATTTCAGCGGTCGCTAGGTCTTCAGTAAGAACCAATGTTTCAGATGTTGCACCAGAAATAACTACGTCGCCTGCCATCCAAGTGTAGGTAATGTTTGCAGCGTCAACGCCATTAACATCACTAACGGCTGCAGTTAATGTTTCACCTACTAAAGCAGTACCTGATAATGTCACTTGGCCAAATGAATTGCCTACTTTTTCAGATGTTGTGTCGTCAGAACAGCCCGCAACTGCTAATGCAATTACAGACATTGCAAATAACTTTTTCATTATAGTCTTCCTGTTGATTTTATATTTTTATGTCAATACTTAGAAATTGGTAATTGCCAAATTTCTAACCAATGTGTTTCCAGTATTAAATTGGAAAACCAGATTGTCAACCAAAATATATGATCATTTTGTCAATCAATAACTATTTGGCAGTGCAGTTTGTAAACCTATTACTAACCTTGCTTTTGTAGTCTGTTGATTTTATTTGTTAAATTTTATTATCGCTCTTTACGGTTAATGGTTAACCATTTTGATTTTGGTCTTTGCTTTTTTATAAAAATAGTAATTTGGTGGTAACTGCTAAAAAATATGTCGAACGTAAAAACAAAGGTTCACCAATCTAAAAATAGAAATGTAAATTTCTATTTTGGTATTTTAAGTTGTTGTATTTGTTAATTATATGTTTTTAATGGGTGGTTTTTTTATTTTATTAATAACAGCTGCAATTAAAATCACCTTGTAATAAGTATTGCTTTATTTCGGTGAGTTTAGGTCTGTCAATTTGGTAAATTAGTATATTAAATGGTCAGTTATTAACGCTGCGATTCCGTCTTTTTAATAGATTGATTTGTTGTTTTGATAATGATTATTTAGTGAGTTATATAACTTTTTACAAGTCTAAATCACCTGTTTTATTCGTGGTTAATGTGCCTTTTATGTTTTTATATTGTTTAAATACAAGGTGTTATAGGGTTTGTTGTCTATATGGTTAATTGGTAATTTACAGTATTGGCTTTTGGTAATAACAATAAAATGACAAATGGTTAACCAAAATGGTTGACAATAGTTGGTTATGTTGTTTGAATACCGTTGTCAATATTATAAAAATAACTATGCGAGAACTTACAAATGGCAACAGTCAACAGGTTAAACAAAATCAGCCAAGTGTTGCGCCAACACAAAGGCTATCGAAACAACTTAGTATTAACATCTACACTTCTTTCATTATTGTCGTTACCAGCATTTGCTGCTGATGAAGACAAAATAGAGTCAGCTGAAGAAATAGAGGTCATTGAGGTACAGGGTTTACGTCAAACAATGACGAAATCACTTAACCGTAAAAAGAACAGTGTTGCGATTGTAGATGCGGTTGTCGCGGCCGACTTTGGTGAGTTACCTGGGCTGTCCCTTTCTGATGTTATTGAAAATATTTCAGGTGCGTCTGGCCATAGATTAAAGGGTAGTCAGAACGAAATTTCAATCCGTGGTCTTGGTTCTTATTGGGGTTACTCAACGTTTAATAACCGCACAATTACGAATGCGGGACCGGGTCGAGCTGTTAACTTTAAAAAATTCCCTTCTGAATTGGTTGAAGGTGTCACTATATATAAGAGCCAACAGGCAGACTTAGTGGAAGGTGGTACATCAGGTACTATCGATGTTAATTCACTGCGTGCGGTTGACTACGGTAAGTCACAAACTACGATTCAAGCTACTGGTATTTATAATTCTTATTATAGCGACGTTGAAGGTGACGTTTCACCGTTCGGCGCTAAAATTGTTGCCTCAACAGTGCAACAATGGGAAACAGATTCACTTGGCGAAATGGGCTTTACATTTGGTGTTAACCATACACGTTCTTCTAACCCTGAAGAAAATTATGGCGGTAATTCACAAATGGGTGTTTGTGCATTACGCGATAATGAAGGTAATAATCTAGTAGGTGGTAGCAACTGTGCTACTGGTCAACAAGGTGTAAGTGCTGGCCGTGTAGGTCGTTCACCAGAACTTGGTATTGATTCGGATGTTGCTGATTTTGACGAAAGCTCCTTGTTCTATGTACCAAATGATGCTTATTGGCGTACCGGTGAAGACGAAGATACTCGTACGGGTGCGGTATTTACATTCCAGTGGAAGCCAAACGACGATTTAAACATCAACTTTGACTACGAATTCTCAGATCTTGAATACACTGAAAATCGTATGGAATTTGCATTAGATTCACGTCTTGACGATCTTAAAGACCACATCGTAGCTGCAGACCGTACTTTGCTTTATGCGACTGGTGAAGCACGTCCAACATTGCAAGGTGAAGTGCGAAACCAACTTGATGAATATCGTGGTGGTGGTATCGACATCGAATATTCACCAACTGATGATTTAACGATTGGTTTAGACTTATCTTATTCTGAATCATATCGTTATCGTCAACGTGATCGTACTAAATTCCGTTCAACAGAACGTTACAACTACGCTCTTGATTTCCGTGAGCGTAATGTCCCAGAGTTAACTTGGTTGGACGACAATCGCTTAGGTCCAGATGACGCAGGTTATGTAGCATCAGATGTGTTTGACGCGTCCTACATGAGTAACTTCGTAAATAATGACCATGCTTATGTTGAATACCGTCGTACCCATGAAGAACGTAAAGATGACATATTGGCGTTGAACTTTGATGTTGAATACCAATTAGACAACAAATATATTTCAAGCGTTAAAGCGGGCTTCCGTTTTTCTGAAGAACACCTAATTGACTTAGTTACCAACGATGTTTCATTAGTTATTTCAGACGGTACACAAAGAAATGGCGCTAGTGATAACGAAGATAATAACTGGGACGGTTCTAATCCTGAAGCCAACTTAGCGTTAATTAATGGCATTATGGATAACTGTACAAATGACCATGTTAATAATAACTTATTCCAAGAAGAACCAGGTGCTGGCGGCGATGCAGCGAATTTTGCAACGTATGACCATCATTGTTTTATCGGTCAAATTTTAGGTCAACTTCCTGGCGCTACAGGAACTGATTATTACGATATTGGCGAACGTGAAGACGGCCGTGACGGTGCTGACCGTGACGTAACTGAAACCATAACTGCGGGCTATGTTATGGCGAACATTGATACTGAAATTGGCAGCACGCCAGTATTTGGTAACGTCGGTGTCCGAGTTGTTAAAACTGAAACACATTCTGACGGTTGGGGTGACAAAGTTCACATCACGTCTAACGAAGAGTTTGGTACATTTGATGCGGTCATTAACCCAACAGGTGATCTTGAAGCCATTACTTTGGACTCTGAGTACACAGAAGTATTACCAAGCGCTAACTTAACCTTTATGGTTACTGATGAGTTTTATGTTCGTGCCGCGGTATATCGTTCTATGTCGCGCTTCCAAATGAATGCGATGTCAGCTGGGGTAAGTTATGAAACGTGTGAAAATGAAGACGACACAATTTGTGACCCAAATACAAATACTGATTATACCGCTGTAATCAGAAGTGGTGATGCAAATGGTAACCATTTGTCGCCATATACAGCGATTAACTACGACTTATCACTAGAATATTATCCTTCAGAAGACGCGGCGCTAACAGCTGCCTTCTATAGTAAAACGTTCACCGGTGGCTATGATGTAACAACAGAATCTCGTGACATCATTGTTAGTTTAGATGGTGTTGATACTGTTTACCCAAATGTGTCACATCTTGTAAAACAAACGTCTGATGAAGAATCAACGATTCGTGGTGTTGAATTTACAGGCCAAAAACATTTTGTTGAATTACCAGAACCATTTGATGGTTTAGGTACAAAATTCGCTTGGAACTATGCTGATTCTGATTTTGTAACAGCTGAGCCTGGTAGCCCAGGTGTTGTTCCAGATGCCAATTTATTCGGTTTCTCTAAAAACGTAGCATCTGCTTCTGTTTATTGGGAAGGCGACCAAACAACTGTGCGTTTGATGTGGAAATACCGCTCTAAATACCTACAGCCAAACAGCTTACCGTTCCCTGACCGTTCACATAGATATGTCCAAGATGCAACTTACTTGAACATGTCTGCGAAATACAAGATCAACTCAAATGTGAGTGTGTTCTTAAAAGGTCTTAACTTAACCAATACACCACAAGTTTATACTCGCGGTAATGACACTACGATTGCGGATTATTCGCGCTCAGGTGCTAAGTGGGAATTTGGTATCAAAGCTAAATTCTAATATTGAGTAGACCGGTAAATCGACGTTTAGCTAGAGATGGGTTAGAAGTCGATTGAACCAACATTTGTAGTGAATCAAGTTAAGTAAATATAAGGAAACTTTTTTAAACAAACACTTGAAAAAGTTTCCAATTTTAAAGTTCCAGTGAGCTTATAAAACTCACTAAAAAATAGAATGAAGTCCTGGTGACGATAAAAAGTCGAGGTTTCATTAAACCAATTCAATTAACAAATTCATCCAATTAAGGGTGATAAATTATTCATGCTCAGACAAGCATGCGCTAATATATTTAGGAGTTTAACATGTCAAAACCTGTTATTGGTTTCATCGGCCTTGGTCTTATGGGCGGCAATATGGTCGAAAATTTACAGAAAAAAGGCTATGAGCTTAATGTAATGGACCTTAGTAAAGAAGCTGTCGCAGCATGTGTTGCTCGTGGCGCTAAAGAAGTTACTTCAGCAAAAGAATTAGCAGAATCAAGTGACATCGTAATGCTTTGTCTTACGACTTCTGCAGTAGTTGAAAAGCTTGTATATGCTGACAACGGTATCTTAGCCGGAATTAAAGAAGGCGCGGTTTTAGTTGACTTTGGAACATCTATCCCAGCGTCAACTCGTAAAATCGGTGCTGACCTTGCGAAAAAAGGCGCTGGCATGATCGATGCTCCTCTTGGCCGTACTCCTGCTCACGCTAAAGATGGTTTATTAAACATCATGGCTTCTGGTGATACTGAGACATTTAACAAAGTTAAATCAGTGTTAGAAGATCAAGGCGAAAACGTATTCCACCTAGGTGCACTTGGCGCAGGTCATACAACTAAATTGATTAATAACTTCATGGGTATGACTACGGTTTGTGCAATGTCTCAAGCATTTGCTGTTGCTGAACTTGCTGGTGTTGACCGTCAACAACTATTCGACATCATGTCAACGGGTCCTTCTAACTCTCCGTTCATGCAGTTCTGTAAAAATTACGCTGTCGACAATGTGAGTGACTTAGGTTTCTCAATTGCAAACGCAAACAAAGACTTGGGTTATTTCCTACAAATGGTGAGTGACTTAGGAACTGAATCTAAAATTGCAGAAGGTTCTTCAGCTAACTTACAAGCTGCATTTGATGCAGGCATGGGTAATGGCAACGTTCCAGAAATCTTTGATTACTTCAAGACATTAGAGAAGTAATTTAAAGCAATTATTGTGAGGCGCTTAAAGGGCAAATGCAAAGTCAGAATTAGTAGACTAGTATTTGGACTTTAAGGGCCTTAATAACAGCAAGATTTCAACGTAATCAATTACTAAGGTATAGCCAATATTAGACGTGGCTGTATTGTAAACAAAGTGATGTGGCTTGAATGATTTAACCACAGTAACTTTCACAAATTAAAAGAGCTAACTATGCGTTTGTTAAATGATCACTTATTAAAAATTCTTTTAGTGCTGGTATCCAGTTTTGCAACAGAACTAGTTGCTAAAGATTACTTCGTAGAAAATCAGCAAATGTATCAGAATGTCGCGCCTAAATTAAAAGCGGGTGACACAGTAGTTCTTAAAAATGGTACTTGGACTGACTTTGAGATTATCTTAAGTGGTCAAGGTACAAAAGATGCACCAATCACTCTTACTGCAGAGACCAAAGGCAAGGTTATATTATCGGGCCAATCAAATTTAAGACTCGCAGGTAAGCACTTAGTTGCATCAGGTTTAGTATTTAAAAACGGTTTCACGCCAAGTAGTGCTGTTATTGAATTTCGTCGTAACAAAACTGATTTGGCATTTCATTCAAGAGTAACTGAAATCGTTATCGATAATTACAATAATCCAGACAAAACTGAATCGGATTATTGGGTTGCTCTTTACGGCCAATACAATCGCTTCGATCACAGCAATTTAGTTGGTAAACGCAACAAAGGCGTTACGGTAGCGGTTAGATTAAACACAGTCGAAAGCCAACAAAATCATCATAGAATTGACCACAACTTTTTTGGCTATCGTCCAATATTTGGTTCAAACGGTGGTGAAACCCTTCGTATAGGAACAAGTCATTATTCATTAACAGATTCTTTTACGCTGGTTGAAAACAATTATTTTGAAAGAACAAACGGCGAAGTCGAAATTATCTCAGTTAAGTCTGGTAAAAATGAACTTCGTGGCAATGTGTTTTTTGAAGCTCGCGGCACTCTAACAATGCGTCATGGTAATGGCAATGTGGTTGAAGAAAATATCTTCTTCGGTGGCGGCGTAGATCACACCGGCGGTATCCGTGTCATCAATAAGCACCAAGTTATCCGCAATAACTATTTAGAAGGGTTAACTGGTTACCGATTTGGTAGTGGTTTTACCGTGATGAATGGTGTTCCTAATTCTACAATTAATCGTTATCACCAGGTTGACAACGCGTTAATTGAAAACAATACATTTGTTAATGTTCGTCATATTCAACTTGCTGCTGGTAGCGACGCAGAACGCAGCGCGGCACCAATTAACAGTGTGATGAAAAATAACCTCATTATTAATGAAGACAACAAACAACCATTTACCGCCTTTGACGATGTCAGTGGTATTAAATTTGAAGGTAACATCGCCAATACCCGTGTTCTTGATGAACTTATCTATGGTGTTAAAAAGCAAAACGTCTCCCTTGCTGGATTAAGTAATGGACTACTTTATCCGGCATCTCCATCTGTTAGTGTTGGCGCTAAACGTGGTTTAAAAGTGCTTTCAAAAGATGATACGGGCGTAAGTTGGTACCCTAAATTACCTGGCAGTGTAGAGTTTGATTCAGGTAAAACGCATTCAGTAAAAGCAAACCCAAAGGCTTTATTAGAAGCAATTAATAACGCGTCTGCAGGTGACATACTGGTATTAGCCGCCGGTCAATACGATGTCCCTAAAGTTGCTGTTATCAACAAAACATTGACGTTAAAAGCGAAAGCAAAGGGCAGTGTTACCCTAACATTTGAACGTTCTGCTTTATTTGAAATCCAAGACGGCGGAAACTTGAAACTTGACGGTTTAACGATTACCGGTGCAAGTAGCCCAGATGCAGCAGGTAACAGCGTTGTTCGAACTAAGAAATGGGGTATGGTCGAAAACTACCGCTTTATATTACTAAATTCGACAATTCTCGATCTTGATATTAACCACTCTTTCCACTTTTTTGTAACGGGTAAAGGCGCATTTGCCGACGAAATTACTTTAAAGAACAATACCTTTAAAAATGTTACTGGCGACGTTATTCGTCTCGATAGCGAAATTGAAGACCTAGGTATTTACAATGCGGAATACGTTAACCTTAAAGAGAATAGTTTTACGGATGTTGAAGGCGGTTTAGTTAAATTATATCGCGGTGGGTCTGATGAAAGTACGTTTGGTCCGCACATCTTAATGTCGAACAACAAGCTAACTAACGTTGGTTTAGGTAAACGCAACAAAAGTAAATCAAGCGTTTATTTACACGGTGTTCAAGTAACGGATATCGACAGTAATACAATTGTAAAATCTGCACCGATAACAGTTGAGCATACCGTTGGTGAACCTAAAACAGTCATAAACAATAATGTGTTTGACGCCACGAAGGCCCCAAGTGTGACAGAGTTGCGCGTCAAAGGTCCTCATACTGCAAAACTAAATAATAATAAGGTTAAATAAAATACTATGAATTTATTTTCTAATAGCCTAAAAGCAGTTGTCGTACTTGCTGCAACAGTGGCAATTATGTTGTCACTACGAGCAGAAGCTGTACATCCGAGCTTAGTCACAAGTAAGGCCGACGTTGTTGAGATGCGTAAAGAATTAACCAAAGATGGTCGATTCAAACAAGCATTTATTGCACAAAAGAAACAGGTTGATGCGCAAATTGCACAACCAATTGAGGTGCCTGTTCCTAAAGATGGTGGTGGCGGTTATACCCACGAGCGTCATAAAAAGAACTATCAACTGATGTACAACGCGGGCATGATTTATCAATTAACTCAAGACGAAAAGTACGCAGATTACGTGCGTGACATGTTGTTTGAGTATGCTGAATTATACCCAACGCTAGATGTACATCCAAAACGTAAAATGAAATCTCAGAATCCAGGTAAGTTTTTTTGGCAAAGCCTAAACGAAGCCGTTTGGTTGGTTTACACCATTCAAGCCTATGACCTAATACATGATTCTTTAGACGCTGCTGAAATTAAGAATATTGAGCAAAACCTATTAAAACCAGTTGCCTTGTTTTTATCAGAAGGGCAGCCTTCAACATTTAATAAAGTTCATAATCACGGCACTTGGGCTACGGCTGGCGTAGGCATGGCCGGTTATGTAATGAACGAACCAGAATGGGTTGAAAAAGCACTATATGACTTAGATAAGTCTGGTAAAGGCGGCTTCTTAAAGCAACTTGATCAATTATTCTCACCACAAGGGTATTACAATGAAGGCCCTTATTATCAGCGATACGCGTTAATGCCGTTTGTTACTTTTGCAAAAGCAATTGAAAGCAACGACCCTAAACGTAAAATTTACCAACACCGCAATGGGGTTTTGTTAAAAGCAATCGATACGACGATTCAACTTAGCTACAACGGTCTGTTTTTCCCAATCAATGATGCAATCAAAAGCAAAGGCATAGACACTATAGAATTGGTGCACGGTGTCACGGTTGCTTATGGATTAACAAACGATCCTGGCTTTTTAGATATTGCCCAGCAGCAAGATCAAATCATTCTTACAGGTGATGGTCTTAAAGTTGCCCAGGCTTTAGATAAAAATTTAGCAAAGCCATATAAATTTAAATCAGTCGCATTTGGTGACGGTGATGACGGTAAACAAGGCGCGCTTGTTGTCATGCGTACGCAAGTTGGCGGCGACCAAGCATTGTTATTTAAACCGGCCGCACAGGGTTTAGGTCATGGTCACTTTGATAAACTTACGTGGCAGTTTTACGACCACGGTAATGAAATTGTTTCAGATTATGGCGCAGCACGCTTCCTTAACGTAGAAGCTAAATACGGCGGTCGTTATTTACCTGAAAACAATACCTATGCAAAACATACCATTGCACATAATACTGTAGTAGTAGATGAAACTACGCATTTTGATGGTAATGTGGAAAAGGGCAATAATAACGCCCCGACATTAAACTTTTTTGAAACCAATCAGTTTGGTTCAGTTTCAAGTGGTGAAATAAGCACTGCATATGACGATGTTAGATTAGAACGCACAATGGCGCTAATTAACTTACCAGAGCTTGAAAGTACGTTAGCACTTGATTTGTTTGATGTGGTTGCAACTGATAAACACCAACTTGATTTACCGCTGCATTATCAAGGTCAGTTAATCGACACGAACTTTGAGCTTAAAGCAAATGCATCGCACCTAATGGCATTAGGCAAGAAAAACGGTTACCAACATTTGTGGTTGAAAGGTCAAGCGACACCGGAAAAAGGGTTAGCTAAAGTATCCTGGTTAAACGAAAACGGTCGCTTTTATACACAGACTAGTTTAGTAAATGGTGATGAATCATTTATGTTCACGCAAATTGGTGCAAATGACCCTAACTTTAATCTACGTAATGAAAACGGCTTTGTTCGCCGAGTTAAAGGTACTAAGCAACATCAATTTGTGTCAGTGTTAGAACCTCACGGTGAGTACAATCCAAGTAAGGAGTACACACTAGAAGCCACAAGCAGAGTTACCGGTCTTGAGTTGACCAATAACGGCGATTTAGCGCTGGTTAAAATTTCTATTGCAGGAAATACTTACTTAGTCGCAATTAACAAAGTAGCTAACAAGAAGAACAAGTTAGAAAGTGAGCTACAGCGTAAATTTACATATCAAAATAAAACATTTTCACTGAACGGTAGATTGGCCGTTTATGTGCTGACAAATCCTTAGGAGTTCATAAGATGCAAAAAGAAAGTGCACATTTTTCATTTGGTAACGAAACTGAAATCGAAGATATTGGCGGTGGCTTAAAACGTCAAATGTTAGGTTATAACGACGAGCTAATGGCGGTTAAAATTTGGTTTGAGAAAGGTGCGATTGGTTACAATCATGCGCATCGTCACTCTCAAGTTACTTATGTCGTAGAAGGTGAGTTTCACTTTAACATTGACGGCGTAACTAAAATATTGCGAGCTGGTGACAGCTGTTATATGCCTCCACATGCTGATCACGGTGCAACGTGCCCAACCGGTGGTATTTTGATTGATACGTTCAGTCCACCTCGCGAAGACTTCCTAGGGGAATAATATGAAAATTCAAGGATTACGTTGGTGGGTAGTGTCGTTAATCGCGCTAGCTACAATTATCAACTATATTGACCGCTCTGCGTTAAGCGTATTGTGGCCTGCCATTAAAGTTGAACTTTGGCCAAATGAATCAGAATTCGAACGTAAGCAAATTTACGCGACAATTTCTGTTGTATTTGTATTCGCATATGCGTTTGGTCAAGCCATATTTGGAAAGATTTTTGACTGGATTGGTACACGAGTAGGTTTTGTTATCTCCATCGGTGTTTGGTCTGTGGCAACTGCTGCTCATGCGTTCGCTCAGGGGATTTTAAGTTTTAGTATCTTCCGAGCCATATTAGGTGTTGCCGAAGCTGGTAACTGGCCAGGTGCTGCCAAAGGTAACGCTGAATGGTTTCCAACTAAAGAGCGTGCATTAGCTCAGGGGATATTTAACTCTGGCGCTGCAATTGGTGGGATTATTGCGATACCGTTAGTTGCATACCTTACCGTGTACTTTAGCTGGCAAATGGTATTTGTCATTATTGGTTTAGTCGGTTTATTGTGGCTAATACCTTGGATTGTGCTTGTAAAATCGCCTCCTGGTTCTCACCCATGGATCACTGAGGAAGAGCGTGCCTATATCCTTACAGGTCAAAAGAATTTAAACGCCGACGACCCTTCAATTGAAGAAGAAGAGTACAACCCGTCAACTAAAGAGTTATTGTCTCGCAAGCAAAGTTGGGGTGTAATTATCGCCTCTGCAGCGATTGATCCAATTTGGTGGTTGTTTGTATTTTGGATCCCAATTTATCTAAATGAAGTTTATGGTATGGACGTTAAAGGCATCGGTATCTACGGTTGGGTTCCATACGTAGGTGCAATGTTTGGTGCATGGTTTGGCGGACTATTAGCTCAAAACAGAATTAAAGCCGGTTGGGATACGAATAAAACACGTAAATTTGTTATCTCATTAGGTTGTTTGATTATGTTGCCTTCGTTATTAGCGATGGCTAACCCAGGCGCTCCGGTAAATGCCGTGTTAATTATGGCTGTTATTTTATTCGGATTTCAAACGGCTATCGGAAATGTACAAACGTTACCAAGTGACTTATTGGGTAAAAAATCAGTCGCGACTTTATCTGGTTTTGCTGGCATGGCGGCCAAATTGGGTGCGGTAGGTCTAACTACGCTAGTACCTTGGTTAACGGCTGATGGTAACTACTACCCAGCGTTTATTATCGGTGCATCATTGGCAATTATTGCCATGGCAGCCGTTTGGTTACTTATTCCTAAAGTTGAGCCACTAAAAGCGTTAACTAACGACTCAAATAAACCTCAGTAAATTGACAGTTCAATACTCAATGCCTCAAAACATCATTTGCAGGCATTGGGTATTTTCAAAATTAATTAAAGTGGATAAATTTACTCTATGAAAAAGATACATTTTTTAGGCGAATGTATGGTTGAGTTGCGGGCAGGTGACGCGTCAACTATGCATCAGTCATTTGCTGGTGATGTATACAATTCCGCTGTGTATTTAAAGCGTGTGTTTCCTGAAGTGGCTACGTCCATCGTTACGGCGGTAGGACAGGACAACTTAAGCGACAAAATGGTCGCGACGTTTGAGCAAGAATCTATCGACACGAGATATGTGTTCAGACATGAAAGCAAGGTTGCAGGTTTATATCTTGTAGAAACAGATGAAACCGGTGAACGAAGTTTCACTTACTGGCGCAGTGACGCGGCAGCGAGAAAAGTTGTCGATTTCCTAAATAGTGACGTTCTCGCAGAACTTGCTACAGGCGATATGTTCTTTTTCTCTGGTATTTCGCTAGCGGTAATAGAGGAAGATGCCCGCTCATTATTTTGGGAAAAACTGGAACTGCTTAAAAATGCAGGCATAAAATTGGTGTTTGATCCTAACTACCGTGCTCGTTTATGGCGCAGTGAAGAACAGGCCAAAGAACAGTTTGAACGCGCACTTCATGTTTCTGATATCGCATTGCCAGGAGTAGAAGATCTAACCGAATTGTATGGTGTAGACTCGGCGCAAGGTGTTATTGATTTTTGTCGTCCGTTTGGATTGCAAGAATTGGTTATTAAAAATGGCCCAGGTTCAGTGGTTACATTTGAATCTGAAACCTTACTTACTCACAAAATTACACCAGTAACTAATGTGGTAGATACGACATCAGCTGGCGACGCGTTTAATGGTGTTTATTTAGGTGCTCGTCTAACGGGACAAGCGGTAAGTGGATCCGTGCAACTAGCAGCAAAAGCAGCAGGGATTGTGATCCAACACCCTGGGGCGATTTGCCCAGTTGCGGCATTTGATGCAGTAAAATCGTAAAAAATATCCGTAAATTTGTAAACTAATCCCTTTATTCGGGGATTGTTACAAACTGTAAATAAGCGAGAAAGTATAGCTTGTTATTCTTTCTCGCAAAATCGACTTAATCAAAATTGTAATATTAAAGGCATAGTAATGACTTCTTTTTCTACTTTAATGGGCGATCAAACGCTTTTACCAATCATTCAAGCTGACAGCCCAACACAAGGTGTTAACATTGCTAAAGCAATGGCAAGTGCCGGTCTGAAACTGGTTGAAGTTGTATTGCGAACTGAGCAGTCATTAGCGGCTTTAACTGCAATTAAAGAACAAGTACCTGAACTTATTGTTGGTGCAGGAACGATTACCAACGAAGCTATTTTAAAAGAAGCAATCGATGCAGGTGCCGATTTTATCGTAACACCGGCTGTGTCTGCTAAACTATTAGAACACTTAGTCTCTTGCGGTGTTCCGGTATTACCAGGTGTTTCAAATACGGGTGATATTTTGATGGCGCGAGAATTTGGTTACACAGAACTCAAGCTTTTCCCGGCGTCTCTATCTGGCGGTGCGCCGTTTTTAGCAGCGGTTGGTTCGGTATTTCAAGATATTACATTCTGCCCAACGGGTGGGGTAACACCACAAAATAAAGGCGAGTACTTGGCCTTAAATAACGTCATCGCTGTTGGTGGAACTTGGGTTTGCCGCAAAGAGTGGGTGGCGGAAGAAAACTGGCAAGCAATCACAGATGCTTGTAAAAATGCTATTCAATAATTAGGTTATATAAAAATGACTAAACTAACTGAAGCTTTGGTACCCGGTGTTGTATTAGGAGATGATGTTCAAACCTTATACAACCACGCTAGATTAAATCAATATGCGTTTCCTGCTGTTAACACAGTAGGGACAAATTCTATTAATGCCACTTTAGAAGCGGCGGCAAAAGTAAACTCTCCGGTTATTATCCAGTTGTCTAATGGTGGCGCGGCCTTTTTCTTGGGGAAAGGCTCAAAACTAGAAGGGCATGAGGCGTCAGTTAAAGGTGCTGTTGCCGCGGCGAAGTATGTTCATATTGTTGCTGAGTCGTATGGCGTACCGGTTATGTTGCATACTGACCACGCGGCGAAAAAACTTTTACCTTGGATTGACGGCTTGCTCGATGCTGGCGAAGTTCACTTTAAGGAAACGGGTAAACCGTTGTTTAGTTCTCATATGATCGATCTTTCGGAAGAATCTTTGGAAGAAAATATAGCGACATGTGCAGAGTATTTAGCGCGCATGAGCAAAATGGGCATGACCTTGGAAATTGAACTTGGTTGTACCGGTGGCGAAGAAGACGGTGTTGATAATAGTCATATGGACGCCTCTGCACTATATACGCAGCCAGAAGATGTTGCCTATGCCTATGAACAACTGTCGAAGGTGTCTGACAAATTTATAATTGCCGCATCATTCGGTAATGTTCACGGTGTATACAAACCAGGCAATGTTGTGCTTACCCCAGAGATTTTGAAAAACTCTCAAGCCTATGTTTCAGAGAAGTTCGATTTGCCTCACAACAGCTTAAATTTTGTTTTCCACGGCGGGTCAGGTTCAGAGCCTCAAAAAATTGCAGAGTCTTTGACCTACGGTGTGGTTAAAATGAATATCGATACCGATACGCAGTGGGCTAGTTGGCAAGGCATTTTGGATTACTACAAAAATAAACAAGATTACTTGCAGGGCCAAATTGGCAATCCTGACGGCGACGATAAACCAAACAAAAAACACTATGATCCACGTGTGTGGTTGCGTAAAGCTGAAGACTCTATGGTCACTCGACTTGAGCAATGTTTTGCCGAGTTGAACTGTTTAAATCGATTCGTGTAGCTTTAAGGAATAAAATGAAACGTCTAGTTCCAGTGTTAAAGAAGGATGGAGTCGATAAAGACCTCATCATGTTAATTCGTACCATATTGGCTGCATCTAAAGAAATCGCGTTCAGAGTGAGTCAAGGCGCACTAGCCGGTGTGTTAGGGTCAACTCTTGATGAAAATATTCAGGGTGAAGTGCAAAAGAAGCTCGATGTTTTGTCTAATCAATTATTAAGAGACATGCTATTGGATGACGATACTGTTCGCGCAATAGCCTCTGAAGAAGAAGACTATGTCGTTGGTGGTCACCCAGATGCGCAGTTTATCGTGGCGTTTGATCCACTAGATGGTTCTTCTAACATCGACATTAATGGCCAAATAGGCACGATTTTCACTATTTATAATGCTCGAAATGACGTGCCATTTGATAGTGAGCTGCAATTTGCTCAGGCGGGTTCTGAGCAGGTTTGTGCCGGTTATGTACTTTACGGTGCGTCGACTATGTTGGTGATGACAACAGGTGGACCGACTCGTTGTTATACATTGGATTTAACTCATGGTGGTTACTTGTTAACGCAAGATAAAATGGCAGTGCCGGCCGACAGCAACGAGTTTGCAGTGAATATGGCTAACTATCGTTTTTGGGATAACCTCATTCAGAAATATTTTGATGATGTATTGTATGCCAGCGATGATTATAACAGCGCATCAATTCGATGGAATGCGGCTATGGTCGGTGACGTACACAGAGTTATTAGCCGAGGTGGTGTATTTGCTTACCCAGGTGATAGTCGACCTGGTATCGAAAATGGCAAAATACGTTTGTTATATGAAGCAAATCCGTTGGCAATGTTAGTGGAGAATGCCGGTGGGTTAGCAGTAACGAGTGGCCAGCAACGTATATTAGACATACAACCAACAACGCTGCATCAGAGAGTACCGGTTTATATGGGCTCGAAAAATTTAACTAAAAAACTTAATTTTGGTTAATAAGATAAAATTGGTAATATGATTTGTCGGCTAGAGACCTATAACCTTGGTCACTAGCCGATTTATTACTACTTAGAAAGTATGCACAATACAAAGTTTTATCCCTATATCAGCTAGTTTGGAATACATCGCTCAAGTTAGGCAACTGTATTGATAATTGATTTTCCCTCGTCAATGCCAAACTTATCGTATAACTGAGCCAGAATAGATTGTTTATCATTGTCGCTTAATTCAGTTTCCCCACTTTCCGCTAATTTTTCTTCCATTAATTCAGTAAAATACTCAACTAATGAACTCAGTTCATCGCTCGATTGAGTACTTCCAGAAGGTGGTGGCGGAGGAGGGGGCCGATTACCTCGCTGCTCTACGTTAGCTAGATCGCCAACGGTTTTGGCGTCATATCCTAACTCACCCATAGCACTTGCTAGACCTGAACCCGGAGTAATTCCTGCTTCAGAAAACGCTTCAACGATACTTTTTGCGTCTGCTTCGGTTAGATTTTCTGGGTCAAATTGTCCAAGAACGTCAGATATTTGAGTTTTTTGATCTGCCGTGAGGCTTTGCTCCATTCTGCTAGGTCTGGACATTTCTCCAGAAGAATTAATACCACTAATCATTAGCGTTGTCCTTTTGGTTTTTTGCCGCGTGGTGGTTTGTGGTCGGTAAACTCTTGTTCACTAATCACGCCGTTTTGGTCGGCGTCAATATTATTGAAAACCGTTTCATGATCGCCATGAGGAATGTCGTGGGAAGAGAATTCGTCAAAACTAATGTCGCCATCGGCGTTTAAATCGAGGGTGGAAAACTGCGGACGTCCTTTGCCTTGGCCGTCCTTGTCGCCGCGTCTATCGTCATTTTCGGCGGCTTGACTTGTTGCTGAAATGATAGACATCAATCCAACGATTAAAAATGACTTTGCAAAATATTTCATGGGAATTTCCTGTTGTTAATCTCAAGTGCCAAACGAGAATAACAAGGGAAATTGCAAACATTGTGCAAGAAAAGAGGAAGTATTTCGCTCTTTTTCCTTTGTGGTTTATTACGGTTCTAAGTGAAGAACAACTAAGGTTTTCTCTTAGAACTATAATACTAAGCGGTAGCCCGTACCGTAGACTGATTGTACCCAGTCTTTTCCATCACTTATATCAGCCAGCTTTTTTCTGAGCTTTTTTATGTGACTGTCGATAGTTCGGTTGTTCACGATTCGGTGATCAGAATACATATTTTGCATTAAGTGCTCCCGCGTAAAAATACGCTCAGGCTTTTCTGCAAGGGGTTTGAGTAATTGGAATTCGACTGATGTCAGTGTCACTTCCTGTTGATTAAACGCCACGACAAGACGGCTTTCATCAAGAATTAAGCCATTGCTCGGTTTGGACTCGGTTAATGTCCGACGCAATACCGCTTTCACTCTAGCGACAACTTCTCTTGGGCTGAAGGGTTTGCAGATATAATCGTCTGCGCCAAGTTCGAGACCTAACAGTCGGTCAATTTCATCGACTTTCGCGGTGATCATTAAAATTGGAACATTTGAAAACTGGCGGATCTCTTTGCAGATATCGATGCCATTTTTTCCCGGTAGCATTATGTCGAGCAAAATGGCCTTAGGTTCATGTTGTTTTACCCAGTCAACGACTTCACTACCGTCGTGCAACATATGGGGAACGTAGTCAGTAAGCTTAAAGTAATCGGCGAGTAGGGTTGCCAATTTTATTTCGTCTTCCACAATGAGGATTGAATGTTGCATTTTTGTTCTCTAGTTTTAATTGGACTGATAATTAAATAAGGCGCTATTTCACTATGTTGCTTATTGTTTTACTTGCTGGTTTGCTATCACGAAATAGGTAGCTTAATCATAATACTTAACCCACCGGATGCCGCTTTTTCTGCAAAAATTTCACCTTGGTGTCCAGTGACAATATGACGACAAATTGACAATCCTAATCCTGACCCGCCGGTTTTTCGGTTTCGTGAATTATCAACACGATACAAGTGTTCAAACAGGTTTGGCAAATGAATTTCATCTACGCCTATACCGTTATCTTCGAAGTTGATAACAACAAACTCTTTACCACCCTCAAGTTCTCGACTCACATTCAGACTAATGCTCGTTGCGCCTGAGTACTTGATGCAATTATTGATAATATTTTCAAATAACTGACACAATCGCGTTTGATCTGCATACAAGGTGATGTTTTTATCTTCGACTTTGGTAACTAATTTAATGCCTGAATCGGCCAAATAACCACGGTATTTTTCAACTTCACCTTCGATTAGGTCATTTAATTCAACCCGCTCTTTACGATAACGCATACCGCCGATGTCGGCACTGGCCAATAGGTTTAAATCGTCGATAAGGCGTTGTAGGTGTTTCACTTCATCGTTTACCGACACAATATTAAACTTTGTTAAAGGCCGAACATCGTCCAACATGGCTTCTAATTCGCCACGTAAAATGGCGACTGGGGTTCTAAGTTCGTGAGATATATTAGCTAACCAACGTTTTCGTGCTGATTCATTTTCACTAAGTGTTAATGCAAGTTCATTAAAATGTTCACTTAGTTCGCCAAATTCGTCTTTACGCTTCAATTGTATTTGCTGGTCGTATTCGCCTTGTGTTAGACCGTGCATGCCATTTTTTATTTGTTTGAGTGGTTGCACTAAATGCCGAGTTAGCGGCAAAGTAATAAGCGCCACTAAGGTTAAAACAAAGGTAGCGATGATCCAAAAGTAACTTTGTTGCTGATTCACAAAATCGACTTCATACCCTTTGGTTAGTTGACTGCGCTTAGATACGGCAAATTGGCCAATGACAAAATCGTCAATGGTCATCGGGGTTTTGCTATAGTCTAAATCTGACAAATATTGGCCAACAACAACTTCGCCGGTTGCATCTAGAATAGCGTAATGCACTTGTTTACTTTCATTAGGGGGTGGGGGTTGTCGATCAAATTGTTGTCTAGGGCCACCTTGTGCAATTGGTCCTTCTGCTGCATCACGAGCGTCACGTTCATGCGGTGGCGGAGGGCGTCGTGATGGACGCGAACGATCATCCTGTCTATTGCCCTGTCGATTGCCACGGGGTGAGAACTCGCTGTCACTAAGTTGTTCTGAAATTAAGCGGCGGAATTTATTGTGTCGGTTGGTCATAGACGACCAACTGTCGTTTTTCTTGTATTCGACAATCAATTGAGCCACTAAAGGTTGCAGAGCCTGCACTTCTTTGGTGTTTACATATTCCACCATTCCACGACCTAGGCTCCATTGCATAAGTGTTACTAAGCTAGTGACAAGTAATATGCTAAAGCCAAATAGGATTAGAAAAAGCTTATTTTGGATCTTCATAGATAAAAACAACAACCTTTAGATAATAATTTATTTCAAATTTACAGCCATAGGATAATGCAAAATTGTGTAAACATTGTGCATATTTTAAGGTTTTACCGTTAAATATATAATGGCCATACCGAAGATATTTAACGCGACTTTCAAAAATTAGACGATAGTTGACTATTAATGGTTAACAACAATACAATACGGCAATTCAACTGGGATTAAATTGTAGGGATAAATTATTATGGAATTGCGTTTGTTCTTGGTTTTCAGTTCTGTTATTTTTTTTCATAATTACATTCTAATAAAAATAAAAAAGGGTAAAAATGAAACTTGAAATGCTGGATATCGGAATATTCATAACCTATGTTTTGGGGTTGCTAATATTGGCGTTATGGATCTCTCGCGAGGAGAAACAAGGGGGAAAGAACACAGAAGATTACTTCTTAGCCTCTAAATCATTACCATGGTGGGCAATTGGTGCTTCGCTTATTGCGTCAAATATATCTGCCGAACAAATCATTGGTATGTCAGGCTCAGGCTTTGCTATCGGTTTAGCTATTGCATCCTATGAATGGATGGCAGCAATCACTTTGATCATCGTTGGTAAGTATATGTTGCCAATTTTCCTTAAAAATGAAATTTATACTATGCCTCAGTATCTAGAGCAGCGTTTTGACAGCAGAGTTAAAACAACTCTAGCGCTGTTCTGGTTAGCGGTTTACATCTTTGTTAACTTAACCGCTGTATTGTGGTTAGGCGGACTGGCGATAGAAACGGTCGCTGGTGTTGATTGGATGTATGGCATGATCTTCCTAGCTGTATTCTCAGTGGCCTACTCATTATACGGTGGTCTAAAGGCGGTAGCTTATACTGACATTTTACAAGTAGTACTGCTGGTTTTTGGTGGCCTATTCTTAAGTTATCTCGCGCTTAACCAAGTTTCTGGCGGCGAAGGTTTTATCGCTGGTTTTAGCGTTTTAACCACTGAACTTCCGAGCCACTTTGATATGATCTTAAGCCCTGAAAATGAACACTATATGAGCCTCCCTGGAATTTCAGTTTTGGTTGGTGGTATGTGGTTAATGAACTTCGGTTATTGGGGATTTAATCAGTATATTATTCAACGTGCACTTGCGGCTAAAAGCCAAAAAGAAGCACAGAAGGGCATTGCATTTGCAGCTTACTTAAAACTTCTAATGCCTATCATTGTGGTTTTACCGGGCATAGCAGCGGTTGTACTTTATCCTAATTTGTCATCACCTGACCAAGCTTATCCGTCTATGATGGCGTTAATGCCAGTTGGGATTAAAGGGTTAGTGTTTGCTGCACTAGTGGCGGCAATCGTATCGTCGTTAGCCTCAATGACCAACAGCATTTCGACTATCTTCACCATGGACATATACGCAAAATTAAAACCTGGAAAGACACAAAAACATTACGTGACAACCGGTCGAATCGCCGCACTTGTTTCACTCGCTGTTGCCTTAGTTGTAGCGGAACCGCTACTCGGTAAATTTGAACAAGCATTCCAGTACATACAAGAGTTCACGGGGTTCTTTACACCAGGGATCGTGGTCATCTTTGTAATGGGTATGTTTTGGTCGAAAGCAACTTCTGCGGGCGCACTTGCAGCGGCAATTGGTTCGGCAGCTTTCTCTATATTGTTTAAGATAATTTGGCCTGAATTGCCGTTTATGGACCGCGTTGGTTTAGTATTCCTGATTTGTTTAGCACTGTGTGTTGTGGTGTCATTAATGACAAAAACTACAGGTTCCAATAACTGCGTAAGCTTGGATGAAGTGAATTTTGAAACAGACAGAAACTTTAATGTTGCCGCAATTGGTATCATATTGATATTAATTGGCTTGTATGCCACTTGGTGGTAATCATAAAGTTTGAATCGACCTGAAATAGGTTGACACTTATTGCTCAAATATAATCATATTAAAACGCTCGATAAAGCTCATCGGGCGTTTTGTATTTTAAGGCCGTAGATTTGGTCTTTTTTTATTTGGTTTGACCCATTCAGAGCAACATTGACCATGTAATAACGTGCTTTTTTGGCAGGGATAACTCAACCCTAGTTTTAACAAGCCCCAAAGAATAAACGCCAAAAACAAGAAATGCAGATATTTGAACAATGCGGCATATTTATACCATGACGAGTTGAGGACGATATAAGTAATTCAATCAAATTTAATAAATATAAAGGTTACAGGGTATGTGAATGCTCACTATAGTTGTATTTTTTAATTAGCCAGTAGCCAATTCCTGCGGATACTACTGTACCGACCACTAAAAATATTCGCATCGCCAAAATAGAAAAGTGACTTTGTTCTGGGCCATTTAATGCTTCAAAGCCAATGGCATTGAGGGCGATACCTGAACTAATGACTGCGATAACACTCGACATAGAAATGATCCAACTTTGTAATGAAACAAATAGGCCCTCGCGGCGAATATGGTGGTTTGTTTCATCTACATCGATTTGGTCAGCAATCATGGAGCTTATGATAACCGCCATTGCGCCCCAAATTGCACTGCATAATATGGCGTCAACAATTAGCCAAAGCCCACTGCCTGGCTGATAGATAAACCATTTGCATAGTCCACCGATGATTGTGATTAAGTAAACCCACTTCATCGTCGCGACTTTTCCAATCTTACTAGACAGTCTGGTTAAAATGCCAATTGTGATGATCCCAGTGATTGCATACGCTGAGGATAAAACCCCTTTCCATGTTGCTCCAGCAGCGACATCGCCGTCATTCATATAATAAACAAGTACGTAATAATCCATGCTCGCGGCAAAGCCACCAAGGGTTAGCTGAATAAAAATGATGGCCAACAGGATCTTCATATTTCTGTTTTTGATAATGGCTTTTAGGCTTTTAAATAATGGCATTTTTTGGTCTGTTTTGGCGGGCTCAAATTGTCTTTCTTTCAAAAATAGGCCTGGCAACATACCGCAAAGCCCCAGAAAAATAAGGGCGACACCCCAACCAACAAATTTCATTCCAATGATGATGCCACCAAAAAAGCTTAGTTGAGCAATGGGAAAGACCCAATGATATAAAATGGCACCAAATTTTAAGAAGTAAGTGACAAAGCCCATTACACGAGTGCGCTCGTGGTAATCACGCGTGGCCTCATAGGCCAAGCACTTCATTGGCACAGTCCAAAAGGTATTAAACAAATAAAACGCCAATACCATAACGGCAAAATAAATGAGTTGTGTGTCGCTGCTCCAATGAGCAGGCACCATCCAAATCAAACCAAAAAAAAGGCAAGACAACCAAGGGAAAACAAATAGAAAGGGGCGGCGTCGACCATATGGCGTGTTGAGACGATCGGACCATTGACCAACAAAAGGGGCGATAAAGCTAGCGATAAAAACGGGCACTTTCATGGCAAAAGCCAATAGAAAAGGATCGACTCCAAGGGTCATTTGATAATACGGAATGGCTAAAATACCTATCCCTTGGTTGGCAAAAAATATTGCAAAAAAACCAATACCTAAAAATATTTTTTGTTTTAGCAAAACCGTATCGGATGTGAGCAACATTTAACTTATCAAAATGGGATTGATTAATTATTTTGGGCGAGAGCGAAACGATAGTAAAGGGAAATAAATTACTTTTGATTCTGCCGAATAATAGTCCCCATTTTTACTGCTAAACCTAATGTAAAATAGCCAATTTATGGCGTTAACCATTCGAAAAAACGTAAGAAATACCAACTATTTTTAAGTAACGCTATTTTAATAATTTAGCTTGTATCCCACTGTTTATAAGGTGTTTGAATAAGTGAAATTTACTCATACTAGCAATTAATTATTTTTATTTGTTCGAGTCGTTTAACAGGACGACATAATTCCCCCCTCATTATAAAACCGTATTAGTCGCTTATTGTAGCTAAGTGAAATTGAATATTTTTGTCTCTCTAAATATTCATTTTTATTAATAAAGTGACAATTGCATCGGACTAAGTCTTAGTTGCACACACAAAATAAAAATAACAATTAATGGGGTTTAAAATGAGAAAAAGTAGATTGCTGCGTTTAATTCTACTGGCTTCTGCAACGTCGCTCACAGCATGTGGCGGTAGTGGAGACGCTGATGAAAATGTGGTTCGTAACCTATTTGCGATTGGCGAGACAGTAGAGGCGCTAGAAGATGGTGAGATGATCGAAGGTGACGTTAGCGAAAATGATCAGGGCGAAGGATTGTCATATGTGTTAAGTGGCGACGGTTTGTCTGAAAATGGTGAATTGACATTTAATGCCGACGGTACATTTACCTACAAACCCAATGCTAATTTTTCTGGGACGGACTCATACCAATATGTGGTCAACCAGGCCGGTACCGGAGAAACCGACTCTGCGATATTAACCATCAATGTTGTTAGCGATTTTGAAACGCCAGAAGAAGCCGGTTGGGGTCTTGTAATTCAGGAAGACTTTAACGGATCAAGCCTGACAAGTGGTCAATGGTTAAGTGAAGGCGCCACTGAAACTGAGGGTAACTTAGTATTAACAGCAGAAGCAGGCGGTTTTGCCTCATTAATGGCGGTTAATTCGCTACCCCAAGGTCGATTTGAAGCACGTATTCAAGTCGCAGCGGGCGACGCTGTAAAATCTATATTTGCCGCTTTGCCGATGGCGGACCAATATGACGGATATAACGCAATAGAAGCGGTAAGCTTTCAAAATGGTGACCTGATCGCGGGCGCGCATTTTGGTATCGGCGAAACTAATGGCGTTAAATTTAATAGTGAAGTAACTGCCTCGGCGTCCACTGAGTTTCATGACTATGCCGTTGAATGGAATGACGACTTTATTCGCTGGTATATCGACGGTACACATATTCATACCGTCGACCGGCTCAACCTATGGGCTCATAACCTAGTCAATGACGAAGTATTGGCAAATATCTTTACATTGGGTGGGGCATCAGGTCCATTTGATCAAGACCTGCAACTCGTGCTTAAACTTGAAAACTCAGGCTCTGAACCCGCCATGTTGTTGGTTGATTCAATAAACGTTTGGACCTGTGATCCGCTTGTCGCGCCAGCACTTAATGACTGTTCGGCTAAAGTCAGTCGAACAATTGATAAACTCGCGTCAGATAAAATACCGACAATTGAAGAAGTAACTACAGATGTCTTTGTTGATGGATTTTATGATAAAGACGACGTCAAAATCTCTGATCTTCAACCTTTAGTTTGGCACCACACAGACCAAATTATCGAGATGAATATATCCAACTTTAACAGCCCAACGATATCAACCGTCGTGCTTGAAAACGATCAAGCCACGGTGATAGATATCAGTTCTACCGAAGGCGATGCCAATATTGGATTTGCCACCCCAGGCATTGGACTGATTGGTCATAACGCAGTGTTAAGTTTTGATATGTACATTGACAGTGCCAATACCCTTACTGAGTCTTTTGACATCAGAATGGAAACCGGTTGGCCTTATATGGGGATGTTGACATGGATGACGGCTGATTTAACTCAAGATGCCTGGGTCACATATTCCATACCGGTCTCTGAATTTATCAATACACCGTTTATCGCGCCTGATTGGTTAACTTGGCTGCCAGGCATTTCCGAAGGGGACTCACTGCCACTTGACCCAACCAATATAGGAGCGTTACTTGTCATTGAATTTCATGATGGCGTGCATTTTCAATTAGACAACATTCGCTTAACTTGCATCGCCGCTGAAAGTTGCGTGCAAGCCCCATTGGCTATTCATGCTGAGTCAGGTCCTAAAGCGCCAAGTACAGTTTATCAAGCGGAAGATTTCACGACAGAATCTGGAACCCAGTTAGAAGATACTGCGGATGAAGGCGGTGGCCAAAATGTGGGTTATACCGATGCCGGTGACTTCCTTGAGTATGTGATCACAGCCCCTTCAGATGGCACATATTACGTCGACTTCCGAGTGGCTAGCGATGGCGGTAGCGAGGGATTTGAGTTTTTGGTCGACGGCCAAGTGGTCGCCACCCAAGCCGTTGAATCAACAGGCGGTTGGCAGGAGTGGACAACTCTGACTTCAACAGAATTTGAAATGACTGCGGGACAACATACGGTTCGAGTCGCATTTATCGGTGGCGCAATTAATTTCAACTGGTTTGAAATATTTGAACCTGTGTTTGAAATTTTTGTTGAAGCAGAAGCGTTTGTCGCAGAGTCAGGCACGCAATTGGAAGACACGGCAGATGAAGGCGGCGGCCAAAATGTGGGTTACACAGACCCCGGTGATTTTCTTGAATATACCGTCAATATCCCCGCTGATGGTACTTACAGTATTGAATATCGATTAGCCAGTGACCTTGGCAGTGAAGGGTTCACCGTTTCTTTTGACGGTGTCGTGGTAGATACCCAAGAACTCGAAGCAACCGGTGGTTGGCAAGAATGGGTTTCTCAAAAATCGACAGTTGATTTAGTTCAAGGCGAACAAACGATGCGAATCGATTTTGTTGGCGGAGCAATCAACTTTAATTGGATAAAAATAACCAATTAATCGCTCAATCAAGAATTATGCACCGCCATTAATTGAGCGGTTCGAACTAATCACTGACACGGACAACAGCAGAAAATAAAGAACAACTGTTGTCTCATTAGGGTAATTATTATGTACAAAAAAGAATTTAAACCACATATTTTGGCCGTTAGCATCGCAGCTGCAATAAGTACGCCTGGATTTGCAGAAGAAAGTGTAGCTGAGCCAACACCAATTGATGAAGATGTTGAAGTTATTGAAGTCACGGGCATACGAGGCAGTATGCTCCGTTCTATGGACCTTAAGCGGGAAGCTAAAGGTATTGTAGATGGCATATCTGCTGAAGATATCGGTAAGTTCCCCGATACAAACTTAGCCGAATCTTTGCAGCGAATTACAGGCATCGCGATTGAACGTGACAATGGCGAAGGCTCAAAAATTACGGTTAGGGGGTTTGGCCCAGACTTTAACATTGTGACCTTTAATAGCCGCCAAATGCCAACTACAGGGGGCCGTTCTTTCGACTTTGGCAATATTGCTTCTGAAGGCATTTCATCCGTCGAAGTTTATAAGTCAGGGCGGGCAAATGTCGCCACCGGTGGTATTGGAGCCGTGGTAAATGTTTCCACTCGTAAACCGCTGTCCAAACCGGGAGAGCAGGGCGCACTTAGCATGAAGGCAGCCTATGATCCAGGCACAAGGGAAGGTGAGAGTATTACTCCAGAGTTTGCTGGGTTATACAGTAATACGTTTGCCGACGATACGATTGGTGTTGCGATTTCACTGAGTTATCAAGAGCGAGATGGTGGGAATCAGTCGGTAACGACCCAAGACTTCATGGGGCGTAACTTTGTGACTCAACAAGACATCATAGACGAAGTTGACGATGCGGAATGGGGTTCTATTCCAGTGGGCGATCCGAGCGCAAAAAACTTCCCAACGGAAGTCGGTACGGGTATTTACGCAATCCCGACGAATATTCAATACAATTTGGATGACTTTCATCGTGAAAGGATTAACGGCCAACTGACTTTACAATGGCGACCCTTTGATAATCTTACCGCGACGGTAGATTACACCTACGCTGAAAATCAGCAGAACTACCAACATCAAGATTTATCAGCCTGGTTTGACCCTGGTTGTTCAACTCGAGAAAGCGAATGGGTAAAAGAGGGTAATATATACTCTCCTACTTCCTATACTCAGGTGGGTTGTGCTCAGGATAACCTGCAAGGGGTGGGAATTTACGCCACGGTTGATGAAAACAAATCAGTGGGTTTTAACTTAAAATGGCAGGCTACAGACAATTTGTCGATGGCATTGGATTATCACGACTCCAGTGGTCAATCTCAGCCAAACAGTAAATATGGCTCTGGCGGCTCGGTGGCTGTTGCAGCGTTAAACCGGATCACAACGTCAGGTTATTTTAGCGCAACCGGTATGCCGGTACTCGAGGTGCAATTAGGTGAGCGTAATTCACATAATCAAATTGTCCGTCTTGATGAAATTGATGTTAATGATATGCAGTTGTCAGGCAGTAACTTTGGCAGCTACAACAACCGAATGGACGTAGAGCAAGTTCAGTTTGATAGTACTTATGAGTTTGATGAGGGCCACAGTATCGACTTCGGCGTATCCACCGTTGAAGTGACTAACAGAGGACAATCTACTGGCATTTCAAGAAATAGCTGGAGTGGCGTTGGTACTCCGGGAGATATTGCTGATTTACTGACTATCGATTCAATTGACGGCGTTTTTGACGGTCTTGAAGGCAGTAATGATCCTCGCCAAGTTACCGAGTTTTTCACTTGGGATTTTGCAAGCTTAATTGAACGTGGCGAAGCCCTTTTGCAAACTGGTGCCCACGGCAATGTCACTAATGGCGGTCCATGTTTGACGGGGTTCTGTCCGTCATATGATTTTGACGCGGATGAAGTCACAACAGAAAAAACGTTTTCAATCTACCTGCAAAGCCACTATATGGCAGAACCATTTGACATGCCAATTAACTTATTTACAGGTTTACGGTATGAAAAAACCGAAGTGCATTCAGAAGCCCTTGTGCCATTACAGGATCGAATTGAATGGAGTGTAATCAACAATAACTTTGCTTTATATGAACAAAAAGACGCAGACAATAATACGATTGTGGGCTTCTCTGAAATTGACGGCGAATACGACATGTTACTGCCGAGTGTCGATTTTGATATTGAGTTTATTGAAGATGTGTATTTTCGAGCGTCTTATAGCTTAACCATTACGCGCCCAGTTTATAACGACCTCAAAGGTGCGATGAATATCTATTATTTTGGTGCTGACGGCGGTGGTGGTGGCCGAGGCAATCCGCAACTTTTACCGATGGAATCGAGCAATCTTGATTTCTCTTTGGAGTGGTATTACGACGAAGCAAGTTACATGTCTGCGGGGTATTGGACCAAAGATGTTGACAACTTTATCGTGAGCGAGACGTTCGAAGACCAACCCCTGTTTCAAGATCTAACGACGCCAATGGACGGTGCGCTATACGATGAAGCGATTGAAGCCATTACCGGTGGCGATCCGCTGTTTGTCTACGATAACCAAGACATCAATGATTATTTTGCTGAACACTTTGCTGATGAACCAAATGTTGAAGTGACAGGCGAAGGCGACGAAATTGAAGTTGTGGTGACCGGTTTAGCCACCGATCCAGTAGCGACATTTGATGTCACTATGCCCATTAACCAAAACGAAACATCGGTAAAAGGCTGGGAGTTTGTTTTACAACATACGTTTGGTGAGTCCGGATTTGGTTTTCAAGCTAACTACACCGTGGTTGAAGGGGATCTGGTTTACGACATTAATCTCAACGAAGAGCAATGGGTCGTGCCTGGTATGAGTGACACCGCAAACTTTGTTGCTTTTTACGACAAAGACGGCTTGCAAGTTCGAATTGCCTATAACTGGCGCGACAAGTATTTGCAATCGGCTGCTCGGGACCCTCGTTTTGTCGAAGAGTATTTCCAGCTCGACGCCAATATCAGTTATCAAGTTAATGACAATCTTTCGTTTTTTGTCGAAGGCATAAACATAACAGAAGAAGACCAACGAATTCATGGTCGTTCTAGCTACCAAGTTAGGCAATATTCTGTTGGCCACGCTAGATACAACGTCGGGGTTCATTACTCATTTTAAATTAGTGCTCAGTAAAGCCACTTTAATTAGTGGCTTTATGTAACCCATTTTTATTTATGTACAGAGCTTAGTTTCTTTAAAAGTACCCAAAAGACGGCCTGAATAACCGGATTTTATTCGAACCAAATCATTCAATTTATTTTGAGTAATGTTCGTTTATTTAGACGACTTTCGGGAAGAGGAAACCAAGGCTGTTACTGTCAAAACTGGAGCGTTAATTAATGACTTAATGAGTCTTAAAAAAACGCCTATTTAATTAGCAGGAGAAACACTATCGTGTTTACCAATATAATTACAAAATCAAACATAAAGTCATTTAGAGTGGCTTTAACGTTGCTAACATGTTTTTGCGTATTAGCTATCTCTGGGTGTTTTGGTGTCAGTAGCGATAACGAGCTGCCTAAAACCACTAATGAAACAAATCCACCGGTAACAGAAACCGAGCAGGAACCAGAACCAGAATACGTCGGTTTGTCACCACTTCATACTGACGGTATTAAATGGGTCAATGCCGACAACGAAGCCGTTATTTTAAAAGGAACTAACTTAGGTAACTGGTTGTTACATGAGTTTTGGATGATGAACCAATCATCAAATACCGTAGCCACCGATCAATGTAGACTTGAAGCCACACTAGACGAACGATTTGGGTTTGAAGAGCGCGAACGTCTCCTTGATATGTTTCGTGATAATTGGATAGCGGAGCGCGATTGGGATGTCATGCAGAGCTTTGGACTTAATGTGATCCGTCTGCCGTTTGTTTGGAATGTGATTGAAGATGAGCATAACCCTAAAACACTTCGTGCAGATGCCTGGCAGTACATTGATTATGCCATCGAACAAGCAGAAGCCCACGGTATGTATGTGATCTTAGACTTGCATGGCGCTGTTGGTTCACAGGGCTGGCCAGATCATTCAGGTTGTGCCGATAAAAATTTATACTGGAGCACACCTGAATACCAAGAACGTACAACTTGGTTATGGCAACAAATCGCTGAGCGGTATAAATACAACGGTACGGTAGCGGGTTATGGTTTATTAAACGAACCATGGGGTACAGACGCCGCTAACTTAGCATCAGTAATGTTGGATTTATATGCCGAACTGCGCGAAGCCGATGAAAACAAAATTATTATTCTACCAGGGCACCATTCTGGGATTGATGAATACGGCCATCCTGACTCATTTAACGGTACTAATGTCGCTTATGAAATGCACTTTTATCCGGGCATATTTGGTTGGGGTGACCCCACCTATGAAACTCATCGTGACTGGTTAACTTGCGGTGAAGCTGGGAATGAAGGCATTTGCCAATGGCAGGCCAAAATGGCCAATTTAGAGTCTCCATTATTAGTCGGTGAATTCCAACCGTGGGCAAGTACCGGCTATGAATTTGGTGGCGAAAACACCCGTGCTACCTATGACAAATTTGGTGCGTTAAATTGGGCTGCAACTAACTGGTCTTATAAAGTATTAACCGGAGGCGGCGGTCAAGGTAATGGTACGTGGGGCATGGTCACCAATAAAAAATCTGGTTTAGGGTTGGTAGCTAAAGCTAGTACTTGGGCATGTCCTGGTTGGGACAGTGAACTTAGTACCGCATGTGAAATTGGCGCAGACACCATTACCCCGCAAGCAGAAGGCACGCAGACCTACTATTTTGTTGTTAAATTTGGTGCTTGTTGCGATGGCAACCTCGACATTAGTTTAGACAAACTTAGTTTGGTTGATGAAGACAATAATGAAGTTTTATTAAATGGTAATTTTGGTTCTGACAGCAACTGGACTCAATGGTCGGCGAGCGCGGCACCAGCCATTAATTTTAATGAAACTGACGTTGCCTTAGCGCCAACAAATGCCGACGGCCCCGTTCTTAGAATGACTGGAACGACAGATGCAACTGTGACTGAATTTAACGGCGGTGTTTACCAAGCAATTACATTAGAAAGCGGTAAAAACTATACCTTATCTGGTGTGTTTAAAGACAACGCAAGTGCTAATGCCTGGGGGGAATTTTATATTGTCGCCACGATGCCTGAAAACGGCGTTGATATTCTTGAAGAGGCGGCTCTGCCAAGTGTCGACTTTGTCAATGCGCCAATTGAAGAAATCGAAGCCGTATTCCAATTATATGGCTCAATATCCTATGAAATTCATCAGCCACTGTTTAATGCGATGACAGCCGAAGCGCCTTCAAACTTATACACACTGCCGGCAAAACCTACTGGATTCACTGCACAAATGGCTGACTCTGGGGCCATGTTAAGTTGGAATGCAAACCTAGAAACGGATGTGACTGGATACCATGTCTACCGAAGTGTTAACAACAATAGCAGTTATCAACTTTTTGCTGAGAATGTAGCAGGCCTTAGCTATCTAGATGACACGGTTATCGACAATAACTTATATTTTTATAAAGTCAGCGCCGTTGACGCAGAAGACATTAGTTATGGCAGTGACGAGATAAGCGTAGGTGAATTAGTTCAAGCCATACCAGGTACTGTAGAAGCCGAAAACTGGACCACAATGAACGGGTTTGAAGTAGAAGCGACAGCAGATGCCGGCGGCGGTAAAAACACCGGTTTTGCCCATCTAGGTGACTGGCTTGAATATGCCGTAAACATCGAAAGTGCGGGTGATTATCTTGTTGAATATCGACTTGCCACCGAAAGCGGCAGCACAGGATTTACCTTAAAATTGAATGATGAGGTTATCGACACTGTAGCGGTTGAAGCGACTGGCGGGTGGCAAACTTGGGCGACCCAAAGCACAACAATTAGCTTGCCTGCAGGTGAGCATATCCTTCGAATTGAAGCATTAGGTGAGCAGTGGAACCTCAATTGGATCCGATTTTCTAAGACTCAATAATACAAGGATTTAGCTAAATCCAACTTAGCAATATCGCAGCACTTTAGGTGCTGCGGTAGCCGCTTTCCATTTTAACCGCTTTTTCAAATGCAAAAATTAGCGATATGACATTAATTAAATCAAATATTAAAAAGAGTTTTCCAATGTATAAGATAAAGTTAAAAAAACTAGCCACCCTGTTGTCACTAGTTTGCCTAGTATCGACAGGACTTCTGTATGCGAGCGAACGCAACGCCAAAGGTGTCGATGTTTATACGACCGCCAAAGACACAACACTGCGTTTGCAACTTACCGATAGCAAATCCCTTAAACCTCGTGTTCAGCCTACGGAAGGTGAAATTTCGATATTTGTTAATCCAAATAAACGATTTCAAAAAGTTTTGGGCATTGGCGGCGCAATAACCGATGCCAGTGCAGAAGTATTTGCCAAATTGCCCGCAGCAAAACAAACCGAACTATTAAAAGCGTATTACGACCCAAAAGAAGGTATTGGTTACTCATTAACGCGTACCACAATTCATAGCTCTGACTTTGGTAGTGGCAGTCACACTTATATAAAAGAAGGCGATAAGTCACTTAAAAGCTTTAACATCAGCCATGACCGCCAGTACCGTATTCCTATGATAAAAAGAGCAATTGCAACCGCCGGTGGAGAGTTAATGCTTTATGCCAGTCCATGGAGCGCACCTGCCTTTATGAAGAGTAACAATAACATGTTGCAAGGTGGGAAGTTGTTACCAGAGTATTACGATACATGGGCAACTTATTTCACTAAATTTATTCAAGCCTATGAAGCCGAAGGTATGCCAATTTGGGGCGTGACGATTCAAAACGAGCCGATGGCAACACAACGTTGGGAATCTATGATATACACCGCTGAAGAAGAGCGTGATTTTTTAAAAAACCACTTAGGTCCTGTAATGGAAAAAGCAGGTTATGGCGATAAAAATATCGTAGTTTGGGATCATAACCGTGACCTAATCACCAATCGCGCGAACGTCATTTTTGACGATCCTGAAGCCGCTAAATACGCCTGGGGAATTGGTTTTCATTGGTACGAAACCTGGGCTGGTGGCGAAACGATGCACGATAATTTAGCACTTATTAATGAATCATATCCAAATATGAATCTTTTGTTTACGGAAGGGACAGTAGAAGGGTTTAGAGCAGACCGTTACCAATACTGGCCAAACGCAGAACGTTATGGCCATTCAATGATTAACGACTTTAATAGAGGTACTGTTGGCTGGACCGATTGGAATATTCTATTAGATCAAAACGGCGGTCCTAACCATGTAAGTAACTTCTGCTTTGCTCCAATCCATGCCGACACAGACAGTGGCGAACTTATTTATACGCCAACCTATTATTACATCGGCCATTTTTCTAAATTTGTTAAACCAAACGCCCAGCGAATGAGTACTAGCAGCAGCCGCAGTGTGTTATTAGCAACCTCGTTTGTAAATGAAGACAACAAAATGGCAACGATTGTTATGAATCAGACCGACAAAGAAATTAAGTACAACTTTTTTGTCGAAGACCTACAGACCATACTGACCATTCCAGCAAGGGCCATGCAGACTCTGGTTTATTAAAATTTAAAAAGCAGTGCAGGGGAGATAATATAAGGCGTAAACCTGTGGGGTCAAAACCTGTGGGGTCAGAGTCGCTGATTTTATAATTTCCTTTGCACTCGGTTGGAGGTTCCAAATATCGCTGTGGCTCGACTCATATTACAAGCTAGGGAATGACGTTTTTTGTTCTGGTTATTGTGAGCCAATTTACTGCGAATTATGAATTTCCTCTGCACTTGGTTGGAGGTTCCAAATATCGCTCCGCTCTTTTGGAATGACGTTTTTTCTGTTTAATTGGGATGACGTTTTTCTTAAAAACTAGTTATTAAACCTACATTTCAGGCGACATTTTCCTTCGTTTAAATCCCCCTTAGTTGAGATTTATATCTCGAAGTGAACGGCAGGGACGCCGTTGCAAGGGATGCTTGTTCACTTCAAGGACGAAGGGAATTCGTCAGTACATGGATGTACGTCAGACGAACCATGGACATACTTTCATCCCGTCTTCGACGATAATATAAACCTTAAATAAGGAGTAGGGATTTAGCCGAAAGCGGCCTTTTTGCCTACTTTTGGGGCTGTTGCAAAAAGTATGGTCGACGCAGTCGAAATAGCTGCCTGCAGGGCAAAGAAAGGCGCAGCCTGCAAGGTGAATTATGTCATTCCTCTGCACTTGGTTGGAGATCCCAAATATCGCTTTGGCTCTTTTAGGATGACGTTTTTTATTCTGGACTTTTGAGCCAATTTAAGGTGAGTTATGAACTTCCTCTGCACTCGGTTGGAGATCCCAAATATCGCTTTGGCTCTTTTAGGATGACGTTTTTTGTTCTGGACTTTTGAGCCAATTTAAGGTGAGTTATGAACTTCCTCTGCACTTGGTTGGAGGTTCCAAATATCGCTCCGCTCTTTTGGAATGACGTTTTTTATTCTGGTTATTGTGAGCTAATTTAGGGCGAGTTATGAACTTCCTCTGCACTTGGTTGGAGGTTCCAAATATCGCTCCGCTCTTTTGGAATGACGTTTTTTTCTGTTTAATTGGGATGACGGTTTTTTCTGTTTGGTTCTGATGACATTTTAAAAAAAACACGTTTTCACTCCTAAAGTTCAGACTACATATACTTCGTTTAAATCCCCCTTAGTTGAGATTTATATCTCGAAGTGAACGGCAGGGACGCCGTTGCAAGGAATGTGTATAGGGATGTACGTACATTCCGCCTTCGACGATAATATAAATCTAAAATAAGGATTAGGGATTTGGTCGAAAGCGGCCTTTTTGCCTACTTTTGGGGCTGTTGCAAAAAGTATGGTCGACGCAGTCGAAACAGCCGCCCGCAGGGCAAAGAAAGGCGCAGCCTGCAAGGCGAATTATGTCATTCCTCTGCACTTGGTTGGAGATCCCTAATATCGCTGTGGCTCGACTCATTTTACAAGCTAGGGAATGACGTTTTTTGTTCTGAAATTATGAGCCAATTACAGCTAATTATGCACGTCCCACCTCTAAGGCTGACTTTCTAAACTGTGACGGTGTTACGTCTTCAAATTTCTTAAAAAACGTATAAAACACTGACTTGCTGTTAAACCCAACGGCTAGGTAAATGTCGGTAATGGTGTCCTTTTTATGAGTGGGATCACTTAGCATTTTTTTGGCTTCTTCAATTCGGTATTTATTAATAAATTCGTAGAAGTTAATACCAAAATGCCGATTGATTAACATAGAAAGATCGCGAGAGGTAATTTCTAACGCCGACGCTAAACTGTCCAATGTAATATCTGGGTCCATAAACGCTTTGTTGTCTTTCATTTTTATGTCAATTTCAGTGGCAATTTCGGGATTCACAAATTGATCATCCACCGGTTTTGTCGCCGTTTCTTTATAGGTAACCTGCTCAAAGGTCAAAAAGTGGCGAATGGCAGTAAAGACCAACAAGTTCACTAAAACAAAAGACAGATAATTTCCGGTTAAACCAATTTGTGAAAATACTGAATTTCCAATAGGGGTGAATAAGCTAATAATTTTTGCCATTACCAAAACGGTCTCTGAAAACATCACTGCCATAAATCCATAGACAAGACCATTTAGCCAGTTGGTGTGGGCCTTGTCTATGTTGGAATAGGTATCTTGTAATAAATATCTGTAGCGTCTAATCATGATCACGCAGGCAATGGCATAAAATACTCGTAATCCTTTATTGAACAATTCTAAGCTGACATAACCCGTATCATAGACAAAAGACTCATTGATAAGCATGACTTGGCGTTCGTCGAAGGTATGACTGTAAAACGTTGTTGAAATGAAAACGAGGTAAATAATGAGGGGCACGATATGAAGGATGTCGATTTTTCTTAAACTAAAATCCTTAAAAACTAATGATTTAATACATAAAAATAACAAGGGACCGTCTAAGTAATACGCCATCTGTAGAATAAAATATAAGCCAGGCCATTCATATCTGACTTGTACCTTAAACTCGGCACCCCACATAATCAGCTCGTTTGCTGGGATCAAAGCATGGGCAAAGAGGAAGGCCGACAGGAACATTGCCGTTTTTACATTCTTTGTATTTGTAACGTAAAGTAAAACCCCAAAAAACAAACACTGCATCGTTGTCATCAACAACATGACGTCATGAAAGTTGAATAAAACAGATTGGAATTCAAAAGGCTTCATCTTTTTCCTTGATAAATGTAGGGGTTAATTTTTTTTACGAGCATAACACGCTTAATCAGGCATGTGTCTAGCGCGATATAATATTTTAAAAATTGAAATGATATTGATAAATATCGGCGAGTCGTCCGGTAAATCGACTATAAGGACGCAATTTTAGAATGATTGATGGGTACTACATCGGTATTGATTCAGGTATAATTCCGGCCATTGAAATTAATAGGCCAAAAAGACTGAATTTTTGGTGCGTTTCCAGCACCATTATCTAAGAAAATTATGACAGATTCTCAACTTGCCAAAGAAATCGAGTGCCGACGCACTTTCGCCATCATTTCTCACCCAGATGCCGGTAAAACAACCATTACTGAAAAAGTATTGTTGTACGGACAACACCTGCAAACTGCCGGTACAGTAAAAGGTCGTGGCTCAAAACAGCACGCAAAATCTGACTGGATGGAGATGGAAAAAGATCGTGGTATCTCTATAACAACCTCTGTTATGCAGTTTCCTTATAACGATAATTTAGTCAATCTGCTAGATACTCCAGGACACGAAGACTTCTCTGAAGATACGTACCGTACGTTGACGGCTGTGGATTCTTGCTTGATGGTGATTGACGCCGCTAAAGGTGTAGAAGACCGAACGCGCAAATTAATGGAAGTCACCCGTTTACGTGACACGCCAATCATTACCTTTATGAATAAACTTGACCGTGACATCCGTGATCCGATGGAAGTCATGGACGAAGTTGAAGACGAATTAAAAATTGCTTGTGCCCCAATAACCTGGCCAATTGGTTGCGGAAAATTGTTTAAGGGTGTTTACCATATTCATCGCGACGAAGTTATTTTATATAACACGGGTAAAGGGCACACAATTCAGGAAGTTCGCACAATTAAAGGTGTTAATACTCCAGAATTAGACGAAGCCGTTGGTGAAGACTTAGCAGAGCAACTACGCGAAGAGCTAGAGCTTGTTATCGGTGCATCTAACGAATTTGATTTAGAACTGTTTTTGGCGGGCGAATTAACCCCAGTATTTTTTGGTACAGCCTTAGGTAACTTTGGTGTTGACCATATGCTAGACGGCCTAACTGAGTGGGCGCCAACGCCTATGCCTCGGGATACTAATGAACGCCAAGTTGTTGCAAGTGAAGCTGATTTCAGTGGTTTTGTATTTAAAATCCAAGCCAACATGGACCCTAAACACCGAGACCGCGTGGCATTTATGCGGATTGTCTCAGGTAAGTATGAAAAGGGCATGAAGATGAAGCATGTACGTTTAGGTAAAGACGTACGGATTTCAGATGCATTGACCTTTGTAGCCGGAGACCGTTCAGCCGTTGAAGAGGCATTTCCTGGGGATATTATTGGGTTACATAACCACGGTACGATTCAGATTGGCGATACATTCACGCAAGGTGAGGCATTTAAGTTTGCGGGCATTCCAAACTTTGCGCCGGAGTTATTCCGCCGTATTCGTTTAAAAGATCCACTGAAACAGAAGCAGTTATTAAAAGGCTTAATCCAGTTATCGGAAGAAGGTGCTGTGCAAGTATTTAGACCAATGCAAAACAACGATTTGATCGTTGGTGCGGTTGGTGTCTTGCAGTTTGACGTTGTTGTTCAGCGTCTTAAATCTGAATATAACGTTGAGGCGATTTACGAACCTGTCAATGTTGCTACAGCACGCTGGGTTGAATGCGAAGACGTGAAAAAGTTTGAAGACTTTAAACGCAAATGCGCGACAAACTTAGCACTCGATGGCGGTGATAACTTGACCTATATCGCGCCGACTCGCGTAAATTTAAACCTGTCGATGGAACGTTATCCAGAAGTCTCATTCTTGGAAACAAGAGAGCACTAAACCAAACAAATGAGATGCAGCCTTAGGCGTTGCATCTGTTTTTACTTTTTCTCGCGACGAGCAAAGGCATTTTGAATATGAACATTTTTCAGTTAGTACAAGATAGATTTAAACAAGCGTTAACAAAAATTGAAGGAGCCGAAGGTGCTGCTGCGCCAATGGCTCGAAGCAATCGCCCTGAATTTGGAGAATACCAATTTAATGGTGCTATGGGGTTAGCGAAAAAGCTAAAATCAAACCCTCGAGAAATTGCCGCAAAAATTTTGGACGCTGTTGAATTAGACGATTTAGCTGAAAGCTTAGAGATTGCCGGTCCTGGTTTTATTAATGTAAAGCTAAAGCCTCAATGGCTAGGTGAGCAAATTACTGCTGCGTTAACCGATCCAAGATTAGCGGTAGAAAAAGAGCCTGAACAAACAGTAGTAGTTGACTTGTCGTCACCAAATTTAGCGAAAGAAATGCACGTTGGCCATTTGCGTTCAACTATCATTGGTGACTCAGTGGCTCGAGTAATTGAGTTTTTAGGTCACAAGGTTATTCGTCAAAATCACATGGGTGATTGGGGCACACAATTTGGTATGTTGATTGCGCATTTGCAAGACAAGTTATTGTCTGAAAACGTTGCAACAACTGCGTTGTCAGATTTAGAAGACTTTTATCGCGAAGCTAAAATTAGGTTTGATGAAGAAGAAGGTTTTGCCAATAGAGCTCGCGAGTACGTGGTTAAATTGCAAGGCGGTGACCAAGAATGCCTTACGTTGTGGCAACAATTTATCGATGTATCGATTCAACACAGCGAAGAAGTTTACGCCAAATTGAATGTTAATCTAAAACACGAAGATATCATGGGTGAAAGTGCATATAACCCAATGTTAGCTGGCATAGTTGCAGACTTGAAAGAGAAAGGCATTGCCGTTGAAGACCAAGGTGCTCAGGTTGTATTTCTTGATGAAATGAAAAATAAAGAAGGCGAACCTGCCGTCTTTATAATTGAAAAATCAGGCGGTGGCTTTTTATATTCAACAACCGATTTAGCGGCAATGAAATACCGTTCATTTGACTTAAACGCAGACCGTATCATTATCTTCACTGACGCTCGTCAAGCTTTGCACTTTAAGCAAGCTGAAATGGTTGGCCGTAAAGGTGGATTACTAAAAGCTGAAACGAGCTACGAACACGGCCCATTTGGTATGATGTTGGGTAAAGATGGCAAGCCATTTAAAACCCGTACTGGCGGCACAGTTAAACTAGCGGACTTGTTAGATGAAGCGGTTGAGCGTGCCGAAAAATTACTGTCAGAACGCGAAAGCAATTTAAGTGCAGATGAGCAAAAAGAAATTGCTCGTAAAGTTGGTATTGGTGCAATTAAGTACGCTGACTTAAGTAAAAACAGAACGACCGACTACATTTTCAACTGGGAAACGATGTTGAGCTTTGAAGGCGATACGGCTCCTTATTTGCAATATGCTTATACCAGAGCCATGAGTGTGTTCCGTAAAGCCGAAATTGATGTTGCTACGTTTAATGCCGAAGTCATTATTACTGAAGCCCAAGAAAAAGCACTGGCCGTTAAGTTATTGCAATTTGTTGAAGCGATTGCTGGTGTGAGCGCTAATTCAACGCCACATTTGTTGTGTACTTACTTGTATGAATTGTCGAGCTTATTTATGACCTTCTACGAAGCTTGCCCAATGTTAAAAGACGGCGTAGCAGAAGAGACCAAGTTAAGCCGTATGGCATTAAGCTTGTTAGTTGCCCGTACCCTGAAACAAGGTTTAGAGCTACTCGGCATCAAAACAATGGAAAAAATGTAACCCTCTGATTATTGCCCTTGTTAGGGCATGATTAAGAAGATTAAAAAGCGGGTGATGAAAGTACAATTTCATCACCCGCTTTTTTTGTCGCTATTGCTTTAATTCTGCGGAACCCTTGTAGGCTAGTATGACTTAGTCGTTAACTTAAATGCTGTTGAAAGAAGTTTACGGTTCTATCCCACGCTAGGTTGGCATTTTTAGGGTCATACCGACCTGTGGAATCATTATGGAAGCCATGGTTTGCGTTTTCATACATAAACATCTGGTAATCCACCTTGTTCTTTTTAAGAGACACCTCGTACTCAGGCCATGTGGCATTAACTCGTTTATCAAGTTCAGCCAATTGGATCATCAATGGCGATTTAATGTTGTCACGGATTTCGGCGGCGGCGGGGGTTCCATAAAACGGGACGCCAGCACTTAGGCTATTAGGAATAGTTGCAGCTAACATGTTGACGATATAACCACCAAAGCAAAAACCAACAGCACCGAGCTTGCCGTTACTGAGGGCATGGGCTTTTAAAAATTCAGCAGCGGCGACAAAATCTTGTTGAATTTTCGCTTTATCTAGGGAGCGTTGCATTGCTTTCCCTTCATCGTCATTGCCAGGATATCCGCCTAAAATATGCAGTGCGTCGGGCGCAAACGCGACAAAACCGGCTTTGGCTAAACGCCGAGCAACGTCTTTAACATAAGGATTAAGTCCTCTATTTTCATGAATAACTAGAACAACGGGTAATGGTTTATCAAGGTTTTTTGGGGTAACAAAGTATCCTCGACCTTCGCCATGACCTTTTGGCGAACGGAAGGTTACATAACTCGCTTTGATGGCATCATCATTAAATGAGACTTGCTCGGCAAGGGCATAGTTAGGTAATAACGCAGCTGAGAGAACCGACATACTTAACCCTATGGTGACAAGCGTGCCTAAACGTTTTAAAAACGTTCGGCGGTCAATCATGCCGTGTGCGTATTCATCGTACCAATCAAAAGCTTCTTGCGGAATAATCGGAGCGGTTTCATTTACTGGTTGAGTCATTCTTTTCCCCTATTGTAGATTGTTAGGCCATAGAACTTTTAAGTCATGACTTTACGTCGTAGGTCACAGAAATAAATAATAGAGCAGAACAACAAAGAAGGCTTATTTTATTTCAGCAAAATATTCTATTGCTGAGGTTTATTGTTTTTTGACTTTCGTTTCGTAAACCATCGGCCGATATTTTTAATACAAACATAACCACATAACACGCTAAAAAATAATCGTACCCCTAGGGTTTCGCTAACTGTTGATGCAACGCCATCGAGGTAATTTTTAATGTCTGTCATTGGGAAAATTAACATAGCGAGACAGGCACAAATAAAGCCATAAACTAATGGGTCCATGCCTTTAACTAGGCTCATGGCTAGGGGGTCGTTTTCGACATGAAAAAATTCTTTAATGGCAGGTTCTGTTTGTTGAGTTTCAAACTTGGTTAATTCAAGTTCGATAAGCGCGATTTCCTGAGGAGATGGTTTAACATCCGTATTGGCCAATGCTTCGATGAGTTGTTGTTTGCTGTATTGGGTAAAGTCGGGTGACGTCATTTAATAAATCCTTCCTTAGGATGAGAACTAAGGAATATACCTAGTCTGTTGGCTACTATCTATTTTCTATTATTTATTTATTTATTTATTTATTTATTTATTTATTTATTTATAAAAAAAAGGAAAACAGATAATAGCCAAATTTACACTAGGTCAAACATTAGCAAGGGCCGCTTAGTGCTACTAATGCTACTGGTAAAAGCGAACAAAAAAGTTATAGCTCTCACGATCATTTAGTTTTTGCGAGAAGTTTAACCCCAGCTCAACTAACTGGCGTTGATATTGGTATTGTTTTAATACACGTTTAAGTTCGTTAAGGGCCACGTTTGTTTTACCAACGTTATCCAAAGCGAGGAAATACAGATACACATATTGGGTATTTGTATTGTCGTATTTTACGGCGGTTTTAAACGAAGCCACCGATTCGGCTTTTGCGCCATTACGGATTTGGTACATGCCATAGGCGTAATGCAATGTCGCTGACTTTGGATTCGCCTTAAGTCCATTTTGATAAATTTCACCCTCTCGTTTTACCTGATTATTGTTACGGTAAAGATCGGCAAGGTTAATGTAGTTTGGCTCAAAATAAGGGTCGACGATTAAGCCATGTTCCAATGCCGCGATAGCTTGTTCAGTGCGACCTTGACGTTGGTAAATTATGCTTCGGTTTAAGTTACCTTCGCCGCGCCAACTGCTAACTTCATTAGCGATACTCAATTCGTTAAGAGCTTGTTGGACAACCGCAAGATCTTTGATTTGAACATCAACAAAATGATTCGCCGCCGCAGTACGTACCGCTTTAAACTCATCTGTTAATAACGCTTTAAATGACTTTAATCGGTCTTCAGGTGAAAGGATTTGGCCCACAAGTCCGGTGGCTAATCTTAGTAAGGGCAATTCTGAACTAACCCAAGGGGCGATAACTCTGTCGGTTAAGATTTGAGTGGAATTGGGCAGCAGGGCAATGGCACTTGCTCGTTTAATATCACTCATTGAACTGTCATTAATGAGCGCTAAATGTTGATCCAGTGGCAAGGTTCGATTGTGCAATAACGTAATGAAATACTGCTCACTAATTGCTAAATCTTTAGGTGCGCCAAAGTTAGATTTAAGCGCGGCAGCTGCCCATTTGTTGTCTTTGTCAGTGTGACAATTTACGCAGGCATTTGGCGTATTAAATTGGTCACTAAGGTCAGGACGTGGAATTTTAAAGCTGTGGTCCCGTCGCGCATCAACGCCCATATAGGTGGTTTGTGGCATGTGGCAATTGACACACTGACCGCCATCGGAGTCAAGTGGATGAATGGTATGTTCAGGTTGTTGGTACACTTGAGCATTGTGGCACTGTAGACACAAGCCATTGCCTTGAAGTTTTACTTTCATGGTGTGTTTATTATGACAGTCAAGGCAGTTAACGCCTTTGTCATACATTTTGCTTTGTAAAAATGAACCGTAAACATAAACCTCATCTTTGATTTGACCATCGGCGTGGTACAAAGGCTGGGTCAATAAACTTGGTGAAAACTGATCTAAAAATCGGGTTTTAGGCTCAATGCCATCGGTCAAAGGAGAGCGCAGTGAATGACAAGAAAAACACGTTTCCATAAATTGGTTATCGCGCGGCTCGCCTTGCCATTCGGCAACAGGTTTACTTGGGTCAAGTAACCAGCCCATGGCTTTTTGTTTATCACTTGAGGTTAAGTGACCTGCGATACTGCCATCGCCAGCTTTATAGGCGGTGTTTTTGGTGTGATCTGTCATGTCGTTGTGACAAGACTGACAACCAACATTGATGTTGTCCCAGTTGGTGTCGAATTGTTTTTTAGGGATTGAATAATTCCGTTTTAACCCATCTGAATGACAATCGGCACACATGCCATTCCAATTTTGCATCGGTTGTTGCCAGTGTAAACGGTCCGCGCTTTTGATGTCTTCATCGGGATAAACAGGATACCAACGTTGACCATTTTCCGATTTAAGACGACTGTCCCAGGCAAAAGGAAAGACTTGCATTTTGCCATCATCGGTTTTGATCAAATATTCCTGCAAAGGATAGTGCCCAAACGTATAGGCTACAGTGTATACCTTGGTATTTTGTTGTTCGGTAAATTCAATTTTAAAGGTGTTGTCTTGTTTAAAAAATCGGGCTTTTTGGGTGAAGTGATCAAATGTCGCGTTGTTAAAATCCCCTAACACAGTGGCAGACGTTGCTTCTGCCATCGCTTTCGCGTGGTCAGATTGTTGCCAGTCAGAAACCGCAGATTGGTGACAAGACACACAATTTTGTTCTGGTGTGTTTGCCAGCGCTGAGAAGCAAAACGCAGTGGACAATATAAAAAAACAAATAAGACTTTTCATTAGGGACATGGGCACATTTTCTATGTATCGATTGGGTTTAACTAAGTTGATGACTATGGGTAAATGCGAGCAACTTAGGCTTGGCGTATAGAGTAAACCAAACTGCTTATAATAAACCGCAAAATTAACGATATGTTGAGTTCAAAGTGAGGGACAGTTTAAACCAAAGTATTCTAAAATTCATAAAAAAACCCCGGTTGTCGGGGTTTTATTTGTCAGCTTAATAAAGCGAGCTTCGGCTGGCTAACGCCACACAACTGGCATAAATACGGTCATTTCAGCGGTGCCACGGTTGCTCCATGCATAATAGGGAACCAATTGAGTACTGAGTTCCTGCCACTTAGGTTTACGAACGTTACGATACATAGCATCGCCTTTGTTTTCTCGAAGCAATAGTTTGGCTTCAATGGTGGTTAACCCGCCTAAAAATTCTGGCTGACTTTGTGCTTTTAGAGGTTCTTCACCGTCAATGTACACATCTAAAATATTTGTACCTTCTGGTAAATCTGGTGATTCAATGCAATAAACCACAGGACCACGTTTAACCGCGACTTGGTTACGGACTTCTTCAATTCTAGGGTGACCTTCGATAAAGGTGGTTTCCATAGGAATGTCGATAACAATTACGTCGCCAACTTGCCATTCTCGGTTTAAAACAGCATAGGTGGCTGGAGTTGCGGTCACGCCGGCATCTTTGCCATTGACGGTAATGGTTGCGCCTGTCGACCAACCTGGTACTCGCAATGCGATATCAAACGCGCCGGACTTACATTCATCAACGGTAAGTTTAACCAAACCTTTCCAAGGGTAGTCTGTGTCTTGGCTTAACTTAATCGCTGAGCCATCTAACATGGTAGTTGCAAGGTTATTGCTGCCGTACAAGTTAACGTGTACACCATTGTCGGTTAAACTATACGCCCAACCAGATAAGTTAGAAATAGTACGAACTAAGTTTGGAGGACAACAAAAACACGCTAAATAACCTTCACGGTCTGGTGTTTCAGTAACGTCGGCGTGGGCGTCGTAGTCTCGAACGCCGTGTAACATTCTTAGTGGATTCGCATAAAAGTAGTCTTTACCTTCAATGCTTATGCCCGATAAACCACTGTTGTGCATCACCAGCTCAATGATATCGGCGTATTTTGCTTCACCATGAATACCCAACATTCTAAAGCTGAACATCGCATTACACAGGTTTGCGCATGTCTCGTTGTAAGCCGTTAGGTTTGGCATCATGTAGTCGTCGATAAACCCTTCTTCGATCATGTCACGATTAACACTCGCGCCATAATGCGTCTGGCCTACGGCACCTGTAGCATACATTTTTTTCTGTGTAACACTTTCCCATAAACGATTAAGGGCTGTGATTAGTGCTTCTTCACCGGTTTCGGCAAATACATCCGCCGCACCGGCGTAGTAATACAAAGCGAGTACAGCATGGCCAACAGGGTCTGTCTCTTCACGCAGTGGCGTGCGTTCTTGCACCATGTCGCCAATTGGGTAACCGACGGTGGTTGAGTCATGCACTATGTCATATGTCCCGCGACGGTCGATAAATTTTTGGGCCAATGTTAAGTACTTTTTGTCACCCACAGTACGGTATAGCTCAACCAATCCCATGATTTGAGTTTGGTTAAAACCAAATCGGCGGTAATGTTTTGTGTCTGGAAAAAAGATAGTGTAAAGCAATTCAGCATGTTTGATTGCGATGTCTAAGAAATTGCGTTGACCCGTGATCCGAAAATGGGCACAGGCACTAATAAATAAATGTCCGGTGTTATACATCTCATGGTATTTACGGTTTTCGTAACGATCAGCGTCTGGATCTAATTGGATTTGGGTTTGCAGATAACCATCGGGTTCCTGCGCTTTGGACAAAATATCAATGTACTCGTCGAGTTCGGTTAGCAGCGCAGCGTCTTTTGAAAGACCATAGGCATAGATTTTGGCTTCCATAAATTTATAGAAGTCGCCATCGTGCCAATACATGCCTTTGTGCTCACCGGTTTTTAGTCCGGCGGCAATTTTAAAATTATTAAGCGCGTGGCCGATGTCACCACACAGTACATCACCCATGTACGGGATCATAACGTCGACAGCTTTTTGGGTTTTTTCAGCCCAAAAGCCTTTAGTCCACTGACAGTCACCAAAATTAATGGCGTGTAATTTTACAAACGGGCTTTCAGAGTTTGCAACGATTGCTTTGTTATGTGCATGCAATGAAGTCATGACGTCTTCCTCATAAATTGTATTTTCACCATGTGCTTATCACTCGCCATCGGTTTAATAGATGTTAAGGGCTAAGCGTAGCAAAACTATTTGTTATTTAGTTAAATCAAAATTAATTGTTGCCAAATCGATCATAGATAAGGTGTAAGGTTTTGAATGTTTTGTGTTTCTAAAGCCTTCTTGAACCATGAGATCAAAGTTTGAAATGATCAATTTATTGTTGTAAACGATCAGATCTGCGGGTTGGTCGAGTTGGCCATTAGAGCCGTCGTTGTCCAAATATTCCGCGATAACGGACACTTGTTTATTGGTGTCAATTTTTAAAATTTGGTTTTGTGCAAAGCCCGCTAAATAAAGATTATCTTCGCTGTCAAAAGCCATCCCATCAATGCCAGACGCAGCAGGTACTTTGGCATAAATTTGTTGGCTACTAATATTTTGCTGAGCATCAAAAGTAAAACGATACACCGTACCGTCACTAATATGACCTGAGTACAAGTTGCCTTTAGAATCAAAGGCAATGCCATCGAGACCAGGTTTATTGGTCGTTGACTCGACGGTAAAGATCAGTTGTTTGTCGTTTAAGGTGTTGTTGACCATGACATTTCTGTCAGTTGCGTTAAATTGGTATATGCCACTTGTAGGGGTTTTAGACTTAACTTTAGGTAAGTTAAGTTGGGTTGCGTATAAATAGCCGTTATGAAAACGCAGGCCATTAGGGTTAAAACCAGAGGCGATAACTTCGGTTGATATTAGGGTATCACCACGGAAGTTCATTTTTAAAATTCGACCATGTTTGGCACCGCGGGAATCTGCAATATATAAGCCGCCATCGGGTCCGTACGCGATACCCATCGGATTCGCTTTAGTCTTAAGGCTTAAACTAGGCACGGTAGCAAGGTGTTTAACAGTACCGTTTTGGGTAAGCGAAAATAACTCCCCCTGCAGTTTTCGATTGGCAAAGTTAGGGCAACTCAATGTTAACGAGCCATTTGGTGCAACATCAAATGCATCTGGCGTCACGCATTGCTGTGGTAAGTTTGCAAACAAAGTTGCCGGTTGCGGCATTGCTTGACTAGTGCCACTTACTATAAGCAACGCTAATAGGGCGGTTGTTGCTTTAACAAAATTGTTGGTCAATAACATAGTTGTTGCCTAATTTGGTATTTTCGAATTTATTGGTTGTGTTCCGAATTGTTTAAACATAATATGTTTAAAATAATAGTATGTATATAGGTTTGAGTAAAATTATGGAAAAAAGTCCTAATCAACGCGTCACCCAATATTCATTAATTGCTGCTTTTGGTGGTTTTGTTTTTGGTCTAGACGCTGCAAATATTTCTGGTGCGGTACGTTTTGTCAGCTCTCTATTTGAACTCGACAGTATTCAGCAGGGTACGGTTGTTGGCTGTGCTTTACTTGGCGTTATTGTTGCGTTGTTATTTACCGGCACGTTATGCGACAAGTTTGGCCGCTCTCGTGTTTTGTTAGGGATCGGCTTAACCTATTCTTTATCGTCATTGCTATCCGCTACGGCATTAAATTATGAAATGTTAATTGTGGGCCGATTTATTGGTGGGGTCGCATTTGCGTCAATTACGGTGTCGGCTATGTATATAGGTGAAATTGCACCTGCAGCCCAACGCGGTAAGTTTGTATCAATTAACCAGTTTATGATCGGCCTAGGCTTATTACTGGCCTTTATCGTCAACTACTTTTTAGTCAAGTTAATCGGTGATATTGGTTGGCTAACAAATGATAATGTTTGGCGTGTGATGTTAGGCGCAGAGCTCATCGCTAATGCAATTTGGGTCGGGTTATTGCTAACCATTCCTGAGTCGCCTCGTTGGTTAATAAAGCAGGGACGAAAAGAAGAAGCTAAAGCGGTTTTTAATCTAATTGCTCCGGCAGATCAAGTTGAAACACTTTCTGCACAAGTTGAAAAAAGCCTAGAACAGGACACTAAACTCGATACGCTCGGGCAACTGAAGTCTTTGTTTAGTAAGCGAATGCGGTTTGTTTTATTTATTGCGGTGAGTTACGCCATCGTCCAGGGGGCAACCGGGATGAATGCCGTATTGTTTTTTGCACCAATGGTATTTGAACAAGTGGGAATGAGTGTTGAAGATACGTTTATGCAAACCATCACGACAGGCGTTGTTGGTCTATTGGCAACGTTAATTGCCATCGGTTTTGTTGAAAAACTCGGTCGACGATTTTTAACCGTAGCGGGTCTGGTTTTGGTGGTAGTTGCACATACTTCTACTTATATTGGTTTTGAACAGGCAAATTTTGTCTTTAGCGATAATGCCGTTGAAGTCCTGTCGGTAGAACTTAATCAAGAGGGCGTTGATACTGCAAAGATTGAGTCATTACGCGGTGCTACCTTTGACAACGACGTGGCATTAAAACAAAAACTCAAGGAGCTGTTTAACAAAAAAGAACTGCCTATTGTCAGTGGCCCCATTATTAATGAAACCATTCAAGGCATTAATGCACCACTTGTTTTGTTTGGCATATTTGCATTCTTAGCGGCATTTAACTTGTCCATCGGACCAATAATGTGGGTGGTATTTTCTGAGATATTTCCAAACTCCGTACGCAGTGTCGCACTGCCAGTGGCAGCTTTGGTTCAAACTATCTCGTCTTGGTCTATTCAACAATTTTTCCCGTGGCAGCTCGACAACTTAGGGGTCGCGAGCATCTTTATGTTGTACGCCATAATCGGCGCTGTTGGCCTTGTTGTTATGTACTTTGCATTGCCTGAAACCAAAGGTAAAACTATCGAAGACATTGAACAAGAATACGCCAGAGCATAAGGGATTTTTTGATGGAAAAGGCACGAGAACAAATACATCATCTGATCATTGACTGGGGAACGACTAACTTCCGAGCGTTCGCGATGTCAGATACCGACCAGTTAATTGAAGTAAAAGAAGCGCCAATGGGACTTTTACAAGTCCCAAATAGCGAATTCGCAACAGCATTAGAAGTACTTCTTAATGATTGGCTAGACGACTATAAAAGCTTGCCAATCTATATGGCTGGCATGGTGGGCTCGATGAAAGGTTGGGTTAATGTCGACTACGCACATGCGCCGGTTTCAGCCCCAGATTTAGTAGCCAAGGCACATGTTTTTGCTTTGCCCTGGGGGCCACAAGCCGTGATTATTCCTGGTGTGTGTTATGGCTATTGTGATCTGCTCGACAGCAGAACAGCCGAAAAAAGCAGTCTTGATTTAACTGAAGTTGATAAATACGACGTCATGCGCGGTGAAGAAGTGCAAATTTTAGGACTCGCCGCGCAATATAGTCAGACAGAATTAACGGCAGTGTTACCCGGCACTCATTCTAAACATGCCCATGTGGTTGACGGCAAGTTAACTCAGTTTTCGAGTTATTTAACTGGTGAATTGTTTGACTTATTAACCAAACATTCATTGCTTGGTAAAGGCCTGCCATCAGATGCCTCAAGTGATCACGAGGCGTTTATCAAAGGCGTCGACGACGGCCAAAGTGGTGAGTTTAGTAATCGGATATTCCTCGCGTGGACACAACGGTTGTTTAATTCGTTAAACGAAGCACAGATCCCGGATTATTTATCAGGCATGTTAATCGGCATGGAACTTAAAAACCTACCTCAAAAACACCTCTACATCGTTGGTGGAAAAGGTCTATCACTGCGTTATCAACTCGCTGCGGAACATTTAGGTAAAACCACAACACTCGTTGCTGGTAATGATTGTTTTCTAGCTGGCATGGCAATACTAATTAAGAGCATAAAATGAAACCCACTTTTGACTTAACCAAACACTTACCTTTAATCGCAATTATCCGTGGCGTCACCCCACAGGACGTCATTGAAGTTACCCAAATCCTTATTGATGAAGGGTTTACTATGATTGAAGTGCCGCTTAACAGCCCCGGTGCGATTGAAAGCATAAGCAAATTGGTACAACAATTTGGCACTAAAAACTACCTGTTAGGCGCAGGTACCGTGACCAATATGGATTTAGCGAAACAAGTTGTAGGCACAGGCGCAAACTTAGTTGTTACACCAAATTGCAATACTGATGTTATCCGCTTTTCTGCAGACGCCGGTTGTGCGGTATTTCCTGGCATAGTCACGCCAACTGAAGCTTTTGCCGCATTAGACGCAGGTGCAACAGGCTTGAAGTTGTTTCCAGTTTCTATGGTCGGTCTAGACGGTTTTAAAGCATTAAACTCGGTACTACCAAAAGGCACTGGGTGTTATCCGGTGGGCGGCATTGATGCGTCGGTGGCAAGTATGAACCCTTACGTTAAAATTGGTGCCGCGGGATTTGGTTTAGGTTCCGCTTTGTATAAACCTACGATGTCGATGGCGGAGATTAGAACACAAGCCAAAGCTTTTGTAGCTCAGTACAAACTTTGTTTAAATAACATAAGCCATGCTTAATTAATTACTAAGTGAGTAAATAGGTTAGGTTATATACAATCGCAACTCACACAGGCGTTGTGTAGCAATGTTTTTGTATTATCATCGAATTAAACATGATATGTTTAAAAATCAGTTTATTAGGAAGAAACTCTGACAATATGAGTGAATTAGTATATTACGATTTAAAACGAGCCAAGAAAATGACGCCGAGTCTTTCTGTGCAAGTTGCTAGAGAGTTAGGTAGACGTATTGTTGCAGGGTCATTTGAAGCCGGAGCCTTAATAGAAGACGAAAATGCACTGGCAGATCGTTTTCAAGTGAGCCGAGTTGTTATCCGAGACGCGGTTAAAATTTTAGTCGGTAAAGGTTTACTCGACGTTCGCCGAGGCATAGGCACCAAAGTAAGACCGCGACACGAATGGATTTTACTCGACGATGACGTACTTGCTTGGCATATCACAGCAACCCCAAGACTCGAATTTATCAGCCAGTTAATGGACATACGATTAGCGTTTGAACCAAAAGCCGCCCGTTGGGCCGCAGAACGTGCAACCGCTGAAGACATCAAAGTCATAGACGATGCTTGTCGACGAATGGAAGAAGAAACCGGTTCCCTAGAAAAGTTTGTCGTTGCTGACGCTTTATTCCACCAAGCGGTGTTACGGGCAGCTCACAACGAATTTTTAAATGCGATGGAAGGGGTTATCTACTCCGCATTGTTAGTCAGTGTTCGAATTACGAATCAAGACCCTCGCAAAAATAGTGACTCTGTCGAATTTCACCGTGAAGTTTGTGATGCTATTTCTACCGGCGATGCCGATAAAGCTGAAAAGCTTACAGAGAAGCTTTTAAGAGACGCAATTCGTCGTTTAAAAGAGGCCTTTGGTGATAAATTTAAAGATACGCAATTGATGTAATTAATTGGGTCTTTTTCTTTCCTTAAAAAAGCAAACCTTAGGTTTGCTTTTTTTGTAGCACAATTTCATTCCAAATACCCAGAACAAAAAACGTCATTCCAAAAGAGCCCCAGCGATATTAGGGATCTCCCACCGAGTGCAGAGGAATCACATAATTCACCTTGCAGGCTGCGCCTTTATTTGCCTTGCAGGCGGCTTTTCGCCTAAAGGCGAGTCACTTTTCTCAACAGCTAGAAAAGTAACCAAAAGAGCCGCTTTCGGCTAAATCCCTAATCCTTAATTAAGATTTATATTATCGTCGAAGACGGAATGTACGCACATCCCTATGCACATTCCTTGCAACGGCGTCCCTGCCGT
>NZ_JAUORW010000022.1:0-67256 GCF_030548245.1 Psychrosphaera sp. 1_MG-2023 | reverse complement strand
GCGCGCTCGGGAGGATTCGAACCTCCGACCGCCTGGTTCGTAGCCAGGTACTCTATCCAGCTGAGCTACGAGCGCGCTATATCTTTAACACACATTGAATGGCGGAGAGGGGGGGATTCGAACCCCCGATAGGGCTACAAACCCTATACTCCCTTAGCAGGGGAGCGCCTTCAGCCTCTCGGCCACCTCTCCACTCAATGTGGATGCGTATAGTAATGATCTGAAAATATAAGTCAAACAAAAAATAACAAATAAATTACTGTCTGCTTTGATTTTGACCAATTTGAAAGTTTACCCATCAGATTGACGGATAATCAACCAAGTTTACATACAATTTAAAACGTTAAAATAAAAAAGCCGACTCAAGGTCGGCTAAATGCTTATTCCGCTTCTGAAGGTGTTCCACCTTTTTCAGCCTGAATTCGCATGTATATCTCTTCACGGTGAACCGCAACTTCTTTAGGGGCGTTAACACCAATTCTTACTTGGTTACCCTTTACACCTAATACAGTGACAGTGACTTCGTCACCAATCATTAATGTTTCACCAACACGACGAGTTAGTATAAGCATTATTAGCTCCTTATATGCTTGCTTATGTTACTTTCCAGAGGAAAGCCGTATATCCAGCAAAAAGCTGACGAGAGTGATTCTACAGGTAGTGCCACAAACATCCAATTTCTACTAATAACATTTGTTTAACGCAAAAGCACTGTGAAGCGCTCTCACTGCCAGTTCCATATATTTCTGTTCGACGAGAATGGAAACTTTGATTTCAGAAGTCGAGATCAAATCCACATGAACATGTTCATCTGCTAACGTCTTTAGAATTTTACTAACGACGCCAACATGAGATCTCATCCCTACTCCTACTACTGAAATCTTAGCAATAGATTTGCGACCTTGCACATTATCATTTGATTTATTTTCACTTTTTTGTGACAACCCGCCCAATATGGACATTGTTTTGTCATAATCGGCCTCAGAAACAGTAAAAGCGAAGTCAAACTTGTTGCCATTTGTCCCGCGTGCTATCGATTGCACAACCATATCTACTTCAATATGTTCATCTGCTACCATTCCAAGAATGTCCGCTGGTGTCAGATGCGTGGGATCTAAATCATGAAACCACACTAGCGCTTCATCTTTAATCGCAGAAATCGCTGTAACCGCTAATTGTTCCAAAAGGTTTTCCTCATAAGTGACTAAGGTGCCTGAATCCGCATAGGGCGTATCGTAATCGGTAAAACTCGAAAGTACCCGCAACTTAACTGAATGATTTAGGGCCATTTCAACTGAGCGCTTCTGCAAGACCTTAGCACCTAAACTGGCCAACTCTAGCATTTCATCAAACAACAAGTGCTTTATACGCCTAGCGTTGGACTCAATGCGCGGATCGGTGGTGTATACACCATCAACATCGGTATATATGAGGCATTCGTCAGCTTTTAACGCTGCAGCTATCGCCACTGCGGTTGTGTCTGTGCCACCACGACCTAACGTTGTAACATCATTTTCTTTATTTCGACCTTGAAACCCGGCGGCTATAACAATTCGACCGTGGGACAAGTGCTCTTGAATAATCTTTGGGCTTACCGACTCAATTCTTGCTTTACCAAATTCACTACTGGTTTTTATGCCAATTTGCTCGGCCAGTAAAGATATGGCGGAATACCCTTTTGACACTAGCGCCATGGCAAGTAGCGACGCACTCACCTGCTCACCTGTGGTAATCAACATATCCAGCTCACGACTCGAGGGTTGATTATCAACCTGAGCGGCAAGTTCTATCAGTCGATTAGTTTCCCCTGCCATGGCCGAGACAACCACAACAACTTGATGGCCTTGTTGCACCGTATAAATGATACGGTCCGCCACAGCCTTGATTCGCTCGACAGTGGCAACCGATGTGCCACCATATTTATGCACCAATAATGACAAGTTATTCTCTTTTATCGGGTTATAAACAAAAAACCCAGCTTTACGCTGGGTATTTTAAGTTATTTTTAACTGAGTTTTTCGTTGAGTAACTGCTCAACACTCTCAAGTGCCGCTGGCACATTTTCGGGTTGTGAGCCGCCGGCTTGGGCCATATCTGGACGACCACCACCTTTACCACCAACTAACGATGCTGCATGATTGACAATTTCGCCCGCTTTAACTTTGCCCACCAGATCTTTAGTCACACCAGCAATCAAACTGACTTTTGAGTCACTCGATGCCGCTAATACGATAACCGCCGAACCGAGTTTGTTTTTCAGCTCATCAACCATACCGCGTAAAGATTTAGGATCGGCATCGTCAAGATTAGCAATAAGGCATTTTACACCACCGATGTCTTTCGCCTGTGACACTAAATCGCCACCTTGTTGACTTGCTAATTTATCTTTCAATTGGCGAAGTTCTTTTTCTAGCGCTCGTGATTTATTTAGCGTTTGTTCAACTTTTTCCACCAACGTGGCCGCATCACCTTTTAATAAGCTAGCTGCGGTATTGACGACATTTTCAGTTGCATGAAGTTGTGCGATAGCTGCCATACCAGTTACTGCTTCAATTCGACGAACGCCTGCCGCAATACCAGCTTCAGAAACAATTTTTAACAAACCGATGTCACCAGTACGCCCAACGTGGGTACCGCCACAAAGCTCAATAGAAAAACCGCCCATAGTGACAACACGAACTTCATCGTCGTATTTCTCACCAAATAGCGCCATTGCGCCTTTTTCTTTAGCGGCATCAATTTGCATCAATTCTGTATTTAATGCGTGATTCTGTTGAATTTGCTCATTAACCAAACGCTCAGCGAGTTGTAATTGCTCTGCTGTCACCCCTTCGTAATGTGAAAAGTCAAAACGGAATTTGTCGGCTTCAACAAGCGAACCTTTTTGTCCTACATGCTCACCTAATACTGTTCTTAACGCAGCGTGTAATAAATGGGTAGCAGAGTGATTTTGTTTAATCGCGCTTCGACGCGCTTCGTCTATCGCTGCATTCACTTTACTGCCAATTGTTAATGTTCCAATGACTGTGCCGTAATGACCAATCGCATTGCCAATTTTTTGCGTATCATTAACTGTGAACTCTGCAGAGTCGGCCGCTAATGTGCCTTTGTCTCCAGATTGACCACCAGACTCAGCATAAAATGGGGTATTGTCTAAAATTACCACACCGCTTTCACCGTCTTCTAAACTGGCAACAGACTCACCATTTTTAAACAACTCAATAACGTTTGCGGCATATGAGGTATTGTCAAAACCTTTAAACTCAGTCGATTTCTCTGATTTTATTTGGTCGTTGTAGTCCGCACCGAAGTTAGACGCTGCTTGTGATTTTTTGCGTTGTGCTTGCATTTCACGTTCAAAACCAGCTTCGTCAATCGTAAGCTCTTTTTCACGTGCGATGTCAGCCGTTAAATCCGCAGGGAACCCGTATGTATCATACAGTTTAAAGACTAACTCGCCTGGGATCTCTGTGCCGTTAATATCAGCTAAGTTTGACTCTAAAAGTGCTAATCCGCGTTCTAATGTTTTAGCAAATTGCTCTTCTTCAATGCGTAGCATTTTTTCTACGACCGCTTGTTTTTGAGCAAGTTCTGGATAGGCTTCGCCCATTTCCTGAACTAAGGTAGCAACTAATTTATTAAAGAATAAATCCTTTCCACCAAGCTGATATCCGTGGCGAATTGCTCGTCGAATAATACGACGCAATACATATCCACGGCCTTCGTTTGACGGCATTACGCCATCGACGATCATAAATGAACATGAACGGATATGGTCAGAAATAACCCGTAACGATTTATTTTCCAAATCCGTTACATTCAATAATTTAGCCGTAGCTTTAATTAGTGTCTGGAAAATATCAATTTCGTAGTTCGAATGAACTCCCTGCATAATCGCAGCAATACGTTCTATGCCCATGCCAGTGTCAACAGAAGGCTTAGGAAGTGGGTTCATCACGCCATCTGCACTGCGGTTGAACTGCATGAATACGATGTTCCAAATTTCAATGAAACGATCACCGTCTTCTTCAGGTGAACCTGGAGGCCCGCCCCATATGTGTTCACCGTGATCATAAAATATTTCAGAACAAGGACCACAAGGACCTGTGTCACCCATAGCCCAGAAGTTATCTGATTCGTATTTTTTTTCCGGAGACTTATCGCCTATACGAACGATTTTTTCCGCCGGAACGCCAATTTCTTTATTCCAAATATCAAACGCTTCGTCGTCATTTTCGTAAATTGTTACCATTAATTTCTCTGGCGGTAACTTAATAACAACGGTCAAAAATTCCCAAGCGTATTGAATGGCTTCACGTTTGAAATAATCACCAAATGAAAAGTTACCTAACATCTCGAAGAAAGTATGGTGACGGGCAGTATATCCAACATTCTCTAAATCATTGTGTTTACCGCCTGCGCGGACACAACGTTGCGATGTTGTCGCGCGGGTATAAGCGCGGCTTTCGGCCCCTAAAAAGACATCTTTGAACTGCACCATGCCAGCATTAGTAAATAATAAGGTTGGGTCATTCCCAGGTACTAATGAGCTTGAAGAAACAATTTGATGTTGGTTTTTTGCAAAGTAATCTAAAAATGCCTGTCTTAAACCGGCCGTCGTGTTATACATATTTTCTCGCTCATCGTCTTACGTTGTTTGTATTACCAATTGTCTTGGTCAGTCGCCATTGCATATTTAATTTCGTCTGAGCCAAAACCGCGATACTGTAAAAAACGATACCGTTTGGCCCGTTCTTTATGATCTGCAATTTCAGTAACACCATATTTTTTGTGGTACGTCGCTTTCGCCTTTTCAAACCAATCAACTTCAAGGGTTTCAGCAAAAGCATCTATTTGTTCACTTTTAATGCCGTGGGGTCGTAAATCGTTGCGTATTCGGACTAACCCCAAACCCGCTGCGATTTTTGTTTTTACCACCGCCCGCACATATCGACTTTCGTTTAAAAAATCGTTTTTGATAAAATCGGCAATCAGATCTTCTTTAAGAATTTCATCTTCACAGACTTTATCGAGTTTCTTTCTAAAATCGTATTCTGAAAAATCGCGTTTAGACAACCAATAAAACGCTCGATTACGCAGTTTAGTGCGATCCGTAATCAGCTCATATTCTTTATTTTTTGTCCAACTCATCCGAACTCTTTATATCTTTTACGTCAGTCTCTTGCGATGAGGTTTCATCTTTTACCTGCACCTCACTGTCTTCTGTCGCAGTTTTTTCAGATTGAGCACGTTCACTTTGCGTATCATCTGTCGATACCCGCTCCACTTCATCTGAAGAAGATAACTTGCGGTCTGCCGCAGCGTTTTTCAATGTTTCTTCGTCAGTTAGTTCACGTTCTGTCCGTCGATTTTCAGTCGTTTCGGTATTTGTCTCTTGAGCGTCTGCTACTGCTGGTATTTCAGCATCTGATGACTGCTCGCCAGTACTTTGTGCCTGCGAATTTGATTCAGCATTATTAACTGGCTGATAGATATCCAAAAATGCGTGATAGAAGGACAGGTTACTCAACGACAGCGCAATTAGCCAACCAATCAAAATAACCGGCATACTGACCATCCAAATCGCCATAATCACGATGCCATAAATTGTCATCGGCACGACATTTTGCCATCCGGCTTGGAAGCTTTGGTAAATAAGGACTTTAACTGAGCTGTTGGGATTGACCCAGGCAGCAGGAATTGAAAACGCGGTCGCCATAAAGTTAAGCCCCATAAAGAGCACAAAAATGACAAGTTGATCTAATGCTGGCGGTAAGCCTCCAATCATGGCTTCAGCCATATTAGAACCCGCCATTGAAGCAGGAATGCTCAGCAGTATGCTCACCAATGAAATCCGGAATAACACACGGTATTCTCGAATGCGCGATAGATAATGAAATAAATCGTTTACCGAAACTTGCTCACCTTGCTCAACTTTCGACGCAACTTGATATAAACCTATAGTCAAAAATGGCAAAAGAAAAACCGCAACGTAACTGGCCAGTGGGACTAAACTCGCAAGCAATTGAATAGCCATTAATATACCGGCTATAGCCATAAATGGTGCAGGTTGCTGAGTAAAAAGTCGCCATCCACTTTTAATCCAACTAAACGCACGCAACGAATTGACTCTACTGACTGCTAATTGCATTAACTTTTAACCTAAAATGTCTAAAACAAGTCGCCCATAATGACGACAAATATGGCCTGTAATGATACCTAAAAAGCTAATGATTACTAGGCCTTCGTTAATAATTAAGCATTCTAAATTGTGACATCATATTGCCGAATAACATTTCCCCTCCACACCCATCGTACAATTTGCTTAGAGCACACAAATTTTGTTTCGATTGTTTTAACTCGTTACTCCTTTCATCAATTAAGGTAGTCTAAATGCATCTAACTACGCACCTTTTTGTCTGACTTTCGTATGCTTGAATTTCCAATTTCTGTTAATAACGCACTGCTTCAAGTCAATGTTGCCGATTCATATACGGCGCTAAGTGGCCAGCAAATCGATTTTATTTTTGGCCATAGTGATTCACCATTTACCCAATTTGGCTTTTTGAAGGCGCTCGAAGATTCAGGCTGTATTGGGCTAAATACAGGATGGTTACCAAAGTATCATTTGATTTATGAACAAGACACATTACTGGGCTTGTTGATAATGTACGAAAAACACCACTCATACGGCGAGTATGTGTTTGACTGGGCTTGGGCTCAGGCATACCACCAGCATGGCATCGAGTACTACCCAAAACTGTTATGCGCAATACCCTTCACTCCAGTACCATGTAAAAAATGGCTAGGGTCAGATACCCTATCTGAATTTGATGTTTTTAGCGCGTTGCAGCAGCATTATCGCGAGACGTTAGAATACACTGGCCTGCATTTAAATTACCCCAATTCCCTTGAAGCTTCAGAGTTGCCACCAGCAATAATGGTCCGAGAAGGTCATCAATTTCATTGGTTCAATTCGGTACCTGTTAATTTGGTGAATGATGTTTCCGCTTGCACCGAAACACTAGAGCCAGTCGTTGATGTTGCAAGCAAACAGAATCTAATAAATGCTGACCGCTTTGCAGACTTCGACCATTACCTTTCGACAATGACGGCGAGAAAACGCAAGTCGATAAAAAAAGAACGTCTTCAGATTAAAAATTTAGGCATTGAATGCGTTTGGCGAACCGGAACTGAAATCACCAAAACAGAGGCTCACGCGTTTTACACTTTTTACCAACTAACTTACGAAATACGGGGACAACAGGGGTATTTGAATCAAACCTTTTTTGACCAAATATTTTCTACGTTATCCGATAATATTCGACTACTCGTGTGTTACCACGACCAACAAGTTGTTGCCACTGCGCTGTATTTTGTTGACGCTAATACGCTTTATGGACGCTACTGGGGCTCTGATCAGCAATTCGACCTTCTGCATTTTGAGGCCTGCTATTACCAAGGAATCGCGTATTGCATCGATCATGGTTTAACCTGCTTTAACCCTGGTACTCAAGGTGAGCACAAGATCAGTCGAGGCTTCAAGCCAACATTGACCTATTCTTATCATGCGATTTACCTTGATCCATTTGAACAAGCCATTAAGCGATTTTGTCTGGACGAAAAAGCCCATAATCGTTTATACATGGCTGAATGTGAAAAAAAACTGCCCTTTAAAAAGATCGAATGTTAAGACCCATCCGTATCATTGGTGAAATTAAATGGTGAAAATACCGTTCTACTAAATACATCTCGCATTTGGAGTTTATTATGAAGTTGCCTTCTCTCATTTTGGCCTGTGTTTTAGCCGTTTTTGTCACTGCATGTAGCCAGGCTCAGGAAGTTAAAAGTTTGATGGGAGACCTTCCCATCGCCGTAAAAACCGACAAACTCAGTGTGCAGCAAAGTAGTATTGTTTTAGGACTTGGTTGCTTTTGGGGGGCGGAGAAAAAATTTGCTCTATTACCGGGGGTTATCGATGTTAAATCGGGGTATGCCGACGGACGTGGTTTTGATGCTACTTATAGAAACATAACGCAACGTAAACATAAATTTAACCCAGACAATTATGCCGAAGTAATTGAAGTTACGTTCAACCCAGAACAAATATCTTTGTCATTAATTTTTAGACACTTTTTTGAATTGCACGACCCTACGCAACAAAACCGTCAAGGTAACGACATTGGCACCCAATACCGATCTACGATTTTGTATAACTCGCCTGCAGAAAAACAAGTTGCGTTAGAGGTGCAAGCACAATACCAGACGTTATTAACAAACGCGGGGTTCGATAAAATAACAACCAAGCTAGCACCTCTTGATAAATTTCATGCTGCGGAAACTTATCATCAGGATTATTTAGTCAAAAACCCGAACGGATATTGTCCAGACCATTCAACCGGAGTGCGGTTTGATAAGACTAAAGATAAATCTCGAGAGGTTGATAATACGGCCATACTGTCAGGCCAGCATATCGTGATCATCGATTCTGAGTTTTGCCCTTATTGTGACTTATTTAAAAAAGACGTTGCCAATAATTACTCTGGTTCGGTGCCGATGCATTTTCGTAAGGCCATGGAACTCGAAGGTCTTGAAGTTACCACCCCAACTTGGGCGACACCAACCATATTATTTATGCAGGACGGCGTCGAACAATACGGTATTCAAGGTTATGTGAATAACAAGGATTTTTATAAAGCCTTAGGTTATTTTAAATTGGGTAAATCTGAAGCATTTAACGTTGCATTTAACGAAGGCACTGACTCACGTTATTGTAAACAATATGAATTATTTAAAAATACGCCTGACGGTAAATTTATCGACAAATTATCTGGCATTGCCTTATTTGACACAGACGATAGATTTAACTCTGGTAGCGGTTGGCTGTCGTTTACCAAACCGATTGACGGTACCGTCACGTATGTCGAAGACAATCGCTTTGGAATGCAACGAACAGAAGTTAGGGCGAAAGATTCGGATATTCATTTAGGCCATGTATTTGATGACGGTCCTAATGGCAGCAAACGTTATTGCATCAATGCCACGGTTTTGGACTTTGTCGCAGACTAACACTACAGCTTAAACGTAAAAATCTAGGCCAATGCAATTGACCTAGATTTTATTATTCGATACCAAACGATTTGTTAACAGCGATTAAATACCACAAAAAAGTTGTTAGCTGGCATATCCGACAATGTTTCAATTTCCAGTTTGCCTTTCGATAATTTCACAACGTCTTCTAAATCCATTAAACCGCCATGACCTTCCGACATTAACCAGTCATTAAACTCTTTGTTAGATTCGGTAGTAAACTTATTGTTTTGCTTGAACGGTCCATAACATACCCACTTCTGGCCAGTCGCCAATGTGCCGCAGATCTGCTCAACAAGCTGCTTTGCGTGGGCACGACTAACAATATGTAAAACATTGCTGGTATAGATAGTATCAAAGTCACCGGCTGGGAATTCATCATCTCCAATTGTATATTCAATCGGTTTTAAAAAATTAATGATCCCAACTTTCTGAGACGCTTCCCACCACTGATTTAGTCGCTCAAAGTTTTCCTTAACTTCTGTCGGTTGCCAGCGTAACTGGTAACAATGTTGGCTTAAATGAATAGCCTGTTGCCCAGTACCTGAGCCGATTTCCAATACTTTGCGTTCGTTAAATTCTAGCTCAACCCATTTATCTAAAATTGGGCCTTTGTTATTTTCCGCCGCTGTTAACGTCGGTAAATCGCTAAATACATCCGCTGCATGTGACTGTGGTGGTTGAATTATTGTCATTCTAAATTTGGACCTAACCAGGTTTCAGCTTGTTGCTCATCCCAGCCCTTAAGTTCTGCATATTCTTGCATCTGCGCAAGATCGATTTTAGATACAGCAAAATATTTGGATTTCGGATGAGAAAAATACCACCCTGAAACCGACGCACCCGGCCACATCGCATAACTCTCTGTCAACGTCATACCAATTTTGTTTTCGACATCAAGTAACTGCCACAGCTTAGCCTTTTCTGTATGTTCAGGGCAAGCTGGATAACCTGGTGCTGGACGAATTCCTTGATATTTCTCTCTAATTAAGTCGTCATTGGTAAGTGACTCGTCTGGTGCATAGCCCCAATATTCTTTACGAACCTGATGATGTAAGTACTCGGCAAGCCCTTCTGCTAAGCGGTCAGTAACCGCTTTAACCATAATATTATTATAGTCGTCATGTTCTTTTAAATACTTATCCGCTAACTCATCAACACCAAATCCAGCTGTAACGGCAAACGCACCTACGTAATCGGCTAGACCAGACTTCTTAGGCGCAATAAAGTCGCCCAACGCATAGTTTGGCGCATTATTACGGGTTTGGATTTGCTGGCGTAAATTAAATAAACGAGTAACAATCTCAGTTCGAGACTCATCTTTATATACTTCTATCGTTTCTTCATCTGAGTTTGCTGGGAACAAACCAAACACGGCTTTTGCTTTCACGGTGCCTGACGCAATAATTTGGTCAATCATGTCGTTTGCATCGTCAAAAACTTTCTGAGCTTGTTCGCCAACAACTTCGTGTTTCAAAATTGACGGGTATTTACCACTGAGTTGCCAAGTAAGAAAATAAGGCGTCCAATCTATAAACGGTCGAATGTCTTCTAACGAGATAGAATCCCAAACATGTACGCCCATTTTTTTCGGTACTGGCGGAATGTAATTTTGCCAATCACCGTCAAATCGATTTGCTCTCGCTTTGTCAAACGAAATAAACTTAGTATTGTCACGTTTACGCTGGTGTTGCTTGATCACTGTTTCGTATTCTTTCGCTACCTGAGTCATGAAATTAGGTCGTAATTCATCACTTAACAAGTTAGACACAACCGAAACACTGCGGCTTGCATTTGGCACGTAAACCACAGGATGTTCGTAATTTGGATTAATTTTTATCGCAGTATGGGCACGTGAGGTTGTCGCGCCTCCGATTAATAATGGTAAGTCTAACCCCTGACGAGTTAACTCTTTAGCGACATGCACCATTTCATCTAAAGATGGTGTGATCAAACCTGATAAACCTATGATATCAACCTTTTCTTTTATGGCCGTATCGATGATTTTTTGGCACGGCACCATAACGCCTAGGTCGATAACTTCATAGTTATTACATTGCAGGACAACGCCGACAATATTTTTACCTATATCATGTACGTCACCCTTCACGGTAGCCATTAGAACTTTACCGTTGGTATAACCGTCTTCTTTTTCTTCTTCAATATATGGGTTCAAATAGGCCACGGCTTGTTTCATAACACGTGCGGATTTCACCACTTGTGGTAAAAACATCTTACCTGCGCCAAACAAGTCACCAACGACATTCATACCATCCATTAACGGACCTTCGATGACTTGCAGTGGTCGGTCGTAAAACTGGCGAGCGGCTTCCGTATCTTCTTCAATAAACGTCGTTATACCTTTAATTAAGGCATGTTCTAAACGTTTTACGACGTCCCAAGAACGCCATTCTTCTGTTTCAACTTCAACTTTTGAACCATCCCCTCGATACTTAGGCGCAAGATCAAGTAAACGCTCTGTGGCATCGTCGCGACGATTTAGTATAACGTCTTCTACCGCTTCACGAAGTTCATCAGGAATGTCGTCGTAAACCGCGAGTTGGCCGGCGTTAACAATCGCCATATCCATGCCCGCTTGAATTGCGTAATACAAAAACACAGAGTGCATTGCTTCACGAACAGGATTATTACCACGAAATGAAAATGATACGTTTGATAACCCACCAGACACTTTTGCATGTGGTAGATGAGTTTTAATGTCCCGTGTGGCTTCGATAAATGCAACGGCGTAGTTATTGTGTTCTTCAATTCCGGTGGCGACAGCAAAGATATTAGGATCAAAAATAATGTCCTGCGGTGGGAAACCGATCTTACCTACCAATAAGTCGTAAGCGAGTTTACAAATTCGGAACTTTTCTTCTCGAGTTTCTGCTTGACCATCTTCGTCAAAGGCCATTACAACGACAGCGGCGCCGTATCGTTTTAATTTTTTAGCGTGTTCTAAAAATTGTTCTTCACCTTCTTTCAACGAGATGGAGTTTACAATTGCTTTACCCTGAACACATTTTAATCCCGCCTCAATGACTTCCCATTTAGATGAATCCAACATGATAGGCACACGTGCGATGTCCGGCTCTGAGGCAATTAGGTTACAAAAACGGGTCATCGCGGCAACTGAATCTAACATGGCTTCATCCATGTTGATGTCGATAACTTGAGCGCCGTTTTCGACTTGTTGACGTGCCACATCAAGCGCGGTTTCGTAATCCCCTTCGAGGATGAGTCGCTTAAACATTGCCGAACCGGTTACGTTAGTTCGTTCACCGACATTAATAAATCTGCTTACTGATTGCGTGGTCATGGTAAAACTTCTATACGTTAAATGCTTCTAATCCTGACAGGCGCATAAGTGCGGCTGCAGGTCGAGGTGTTCTTGGCTGCTGACCAGATACCACATCTACAAATGCTTGGATGTGCTCCGGTGTTGTTCCGCAACAACCGCCAACGATATTTATTAATTTGCTCTGCGCCCACTCACCAATGTGTTCAGCCATATCTTGGGCGTCCAAATCGTATTCACCAAACTCGTTCGGCAATCCTGCATTTGGGTGCACCGAAACAAAACATTCTGCAAATGACGATAACTCGTCTACATATTGGCGTAACAAATCTGGACCTAGTGCACAATTTAGCCCAATTGAAATTGGGTTTACATGACAAATTGAATTATAAAATGCTTCCGTTGTCTGCCCTGACAAAGTGCGACCTGAAGCGTCAGTAATGGTCCCTGAAATCATTATTGGCAAACGATGATTTGCTTCTTCAAATGCAACTTCAACAGCGTAAAGTGCTGCTTTAGCATTCAACGTATCAAATATAGTTTCAACCAAAATTAGATCCGCGCCGCCAGCCATTAGGGCTAGTGTGGCTTTGGTATAGTCAGCAACCAAAGCATCAAACGTGATGTTACGAAAACCGGGGTCGTTAACATCTGGAGAAATAGAAGTTGTTTTAGACGTTGGCCCTAAAACACCAGCGACAAATTTCGGTTTATCTGGGGTCGCCACTTGATCACACGCTTCGCGTGCTAATTTAGCTGCTTCAAAGTTAATTTCATCGGCGAGACTTTCCATCCCGTAATCGGCCATCGACGCAACAGTTGCATTAAAACTATTGGTTTCAATAATGTCAGCACCCGCTTCAAGGTAAGCGATGTGAATGTCTTTGATCACTTGAGGTTGCGTCAATACTAATAAGTCATTGTTGCCGCGCACGGATGTCGGCCAATCTTTGAATCGCTCGCCACGATAATCATCTTCTTCAAACTTATACTCTTGGATCATTGTGCCCATTGCACCGTCGAGAAAAAGTACTCTTTGTTTTAACATTGATGTTAATAATTCTGATTGGTCTGGGCGGTAGTCGCCTTTAATAGTCATGTTAAAATTTTAACCTTAAATTATGCGAAGTTTTCTGTTCGAATTTTTGCACTAACTTGACTTATATCATATGGCGTCTTTTGGTAAACGTAATAATTTAGCCAGTTAATGAATAACAAATAACCATGGGACTGCCACAACTTTATTGGTGGCTGCGTAACATCATCATTTGGAAAGTAATTTACGGGAACTATGGCCTCTAAACCGGCATCAACATCTCGTTGATATTCGGTCAATAAAGTATTTCGGTCGTACTCAGGATGGCCGGTAATAAATACTTTGGTTCCTGCTTTATCTTGCATTAGGTAAGCTCCGACTTCGTCACTTCCCGACACTAAGATCAAATCATCTACTTTTTTCAGTTGTTCGATTGGAACTTCACCGTAACGAGAATGCGGGGCAAAAAATACGTCGTCAAAACCACGCATGATTGGCGCTTTACTTTGCCATTTCTGATGTTGATACACGCCACTTAATTTATCGTCGCGGATCTCATGTTGTAAATCGTGATAGTGATATATCGCTGCGTGGGCGGCCCAACACAAAAATAGCGTTGAAGTTACGTGATCTTCTGCCCATTTGAAGACTTCCTGAAGTTGAGACCAATAGGTAACGTCTTCATAACTTTTGAGACCTAGAGGTGCACCCGTAATAATTAAACCATCGTAATTTCGATCTTTAATATCATTAAAATAGCGGTAAAACGTATCTAAATGATCCTCAGAGGTATTTTTTGCTCTGTGCTCTAAGCGCACTAAATCAATATCAACCTGCAATGGGCTGTTGGATAATAACCGAATTAATTGAATTTCTGTCGTTATTTTATCAGGCATCAAATTTAAGACAGCGACTTGCATAGGACGAATGTCCTGCGTGTCAGCTCTATGTTCTGGCATGACATAGATATTTTCCTGCCTTAAGGCGTCAATGGCAGGTAATTGATCTGGGACTCGAATTGGCATGTCTTCACCTCATAAATACTAATCAAGGAAGATTACTTCAAATTTTAGCAATGTCAACATCTAGATGTTTAGACGTCCATGCATCCTAAATATTTTTTGGGCTCGCGGTAGAATTTAGTCTGTATTCATATTCCGTATTTATCCTTGCCTCATTTCCTCTAATCTCATTTCCTCTAATCTCATTTCCTCTAATCTCATTTCCCCTAATAAAGAAAACAAAACACTACGCCAACTCGAAGGATCATCAATGCCATTTGCGGTTGAAACGACAGTACATTGGTATTGCCGTTTTTCGCCAAACGTGTCGACAAATATGTAAAACCCGTAATAAGTTACCTTCACAAATCACAACTACATCCAATATTGTCTGCCTTATTTGAGATAAGTAAGACAAATAAATTAATTGTAAGTTTCATACGCAAAATCTTTTCCAAATTATTCCCTTCCATTACGCAATGGTATTTTGCTCAAACAGTTTCAAAGTCAAAATCAGTTCAAAAATGACTAAAATCTCGGAACCCCTTAGAACATTAAGATTTGTTTACAACATCAACGTAATTTATTTGACCTAACTCATTCCATACAAGGTCAAAAAGATTATAATTTAGACAGACATTGAACACTATCCCAACCCCTTTTTGTAAAAAAAGCGACTAATTTGGATAAATTGGTGGTCATTAAAATCTATAGATAATATATTGGTTAGTAACTAATGTATGTGAAACAATATAACAAATAACCAGTTACGGTTAGTTGGAGCAATATTTACTAATGTATTTTTACGCCGCTAGACAGCCCATTTTGGACCAGCAGAAAAAGCTTTTTGCCTACGAATTACTGTTTAGAGACGGTGTGAGTAATGTATTTCCCGATATTGACGAAGATGAAGCAACCTCACGAATTATTGAAGGTTCGCAGGTCAGTTATGGACTTGAAGACTTTACTGACAATAAGCCAGCATTTATCAATTTCACTTTAGATACCATTTTAAAAAATTACCCAACAATGATGGCACCTGAAACTATAGTTGTTGAAATACTGGAAACTGTACAACCGGGGCGTCGCTTACTTGCTGCCGTCAAAGAGTTAAAAGAGTTAGGTTATACAATCGCTCTTGATGACTACGAGCATAAGCCCGTATGGAAACATTTTTATCCGTATATCGATATTATCAAATTCGACCTTCGTGCTATGACCATGGACGAAATTGCTGGTATTTTAATTGAGCTCAAGCCTCAATCGCATATAGACATGCTCGCTGAGAAAGTAGAAACCCTCGAAGAATTTGAACAGTGCAAAAAACTTGGCTTTAAATACTTCCAAGGTTATTTTTTCTCTAAACCTGAACTCGTTAAAGCAAAAAATTTATCACCAGCGCAAATGACATTAGCCGAATTGTTGTATGAGACTTCGAGTGAAACGTTAGATTTGCCTAAGATCACGCAAATTTTTGAGCGAGACGTCAATCTTTCTTATAAATTGCTGCGATATACAAATTCAGCAGCATTTAAACGTCGTGCCGAAATTTCAACAATCAAACAAGCCCTAGTCGTATTAGGCCAGCACGAACTTAGAAAATTCCTATCATTGCTATTTACCGCCCAAGTGAATAACAGCAAACCACAAGAGCTATTAAAAATGGCGATGGTTAGAGCGCGATTTAGTGAATTGTTAGCTGCAGAGAATACTCAAATTGATTCAGCAATGGCGTTTTTAACCGGTATGATGTCACTTATCGACGCGATATTAGATGAATCAATAGATAAGATAATGGAGCAATTGCCACTGGCAGCTGAGATTAAAAACGCCCTAATTAAAGGTGAAGGACAGCTGGCAGAAATATTAAAACTTGCCATTACATTTGAAAAAGGTGACTGGGAACAAGAGTCGAAACTTGAATCTGTGTTAAATCTTAGTGGTAAACAAATTTCAGCTAAGTTTGCCGAAGCCATTAGTTGGGCCGATGACCAACTTTCACTTATATCTTCCGTTTAAAAAAGGTTTTTAGTCAATATTAAAAAGCGCAGTCACCAAAATTGGTGCTGCGCTTTTTTACATCTCAAAATTATCCTGAAATGAATTTATTCATTTAGGCATCTTTGAAATAATTCAATGCCATAAACTAAATCACTAAATCACTAAATTCTGAATTGAGGCTTAATTTTAGCAAATAGTTTGGGACCAATGCCTTTAATTTCTTTTAGTTCAGAGAGTGTTTTAAACTTTCCTACCTTTTTGCGATATGCAAGTATTGCGGCCGCTTTACTTTTGCCAAGTCCTTTAACTTTAATTAGCTCGTTTAAGCCAACGCGGTTAAGATCAAGCAATGAGTGACTGCTTACCTGTTTAACTTGTGCATTTGTTCCATCATTAACCATAGGCAAAGCAGACGCACTGTGCGAACCAAACAAGCTGCCAATAATTAAAAGTAGATATTTTACTGAACGTCCTTTCATCATATTTCCTTTTTGTAGTTTAAGAACATTCCAAATAGTAAGTTAGAATGCTGAAACCACAAGTCCAGTTTTTATCAAAAAAGTACAGTTTACATGAGGTTAGGAACTTACGAGTTGCTCGAGTACGCGCTTAATTTGAACCCCAATATTGGAATAGAATACTCTTCGGTGACTCGTTTTCCGCCACACTAGACTCAAGTTACGAAACGCATTTTTATCCTCTAGCTCAGCGACCTGCAGCTTATGGCGGTCAACAAAGCCAGATTTAATAGCGAGCTTAGTTAAATAAGTTGCGCCTGCATGCCCCTCTACCATTGCCAATAAAGTCGTTAAACTACTGGCCTGGAATGGATGAACATCTTTAGATTCAGACAAGCTACAGCCACTAATCGTATGCTCTGACAAACAATGATCGCGTTCTAACAAATAGACATTATTTTCTACATTATCTTTATGAAAAACATGGTAAAACTGATCTTTAATCAAATGATACTCAACAAATTCGCCGACATTATAAGGGGTCGCCATCAACACCATGTCAAGTCGGCCCTCTCGAAGTAAAGACAGGCAGTTGTCTGTTGTATCTTCACGTAAATAAAGGTCCAATTTAGGAAATTGCTCTGCACAATCTTTTATTAAAGGATTTACAACAAATGGGGCGATGGTAGGGATAATACCTAAGTGCAATTCACCGCCGTATTGGTTGCCATCTGATGTTGCCGTGGCCACGAGATCAGCGCTGCTTTCTAAAATTTCCCGAGATTTTTTAACGACATCGACACCAACAGGAGTAAACACAAACGTTTTGTGGTCGCGTTCGATTAACTGTGCATCTAATTGCTCTTCCAAGGCTTGAATTGCACTACTTAATGTTGATTGTGAAACAAAACACTTTTTTGCTGCCTGACCAAAATGTCCAGTATCGTACAAAGAAACTAAGTATTTTAGCTGCTGGAGCTTGGGTAACTTCATATAAATAGCCTTTCCTGAAGTATCAATTTATCGCATATTTTATGGCGCTTACCTTACCGAATAACCTCCCAACTGACAAAGAGATTCAATAAATTGTTACTTGGTCGGCCAATATCTTGATTCTACCGCAATAGCATATTTTTTTTCATAAACTCTATTATTCTTATACGTACGAAAAACGCGCGGGGAGAAAATCCTATGAACGTTTCACATATAAGAAAAGCAATATTGGTATCAACAGTAATATTTTGTTCAGCAACAACAGCAGCGACAGTTTCGAATGTTGATTGCGAATGTGCTCAAAAACAAAACGGCTGTGAAGCACCAAAAGCCCAAAGCCCTAGTTGGTGGAATTGGATAACTGGCAACAAAAATGGTTCGCAATTCCACTTTTTTGACCTTATTGAATTACTACACAATAGTGACAAGGTTGCCGCAGTAGACAAGGGAGAGATTGAGGGTGAAAACGATAAAAGTAACGCATAAACCGAGCTTTTTTTCCGCTTTGAAAAGTGCAGCGTCTGCCATGATTGGCATTCAAAAGTCAGATAAACACAGTTCAGATTTTAATTCAGATACACCATTTCCATTTATTTTGGCTGGCGTTATTTTAGTGATTGGGTTTATTTTAGCACTGATCACGATTGTTAATTTTGTTGTCGGCTAGGACGAGTTAAATTAAGTTGCGATACGTATATAGCGATATCTAAGTAGCGATTTACAGCAAAGTGTTAAATCGCTGCAATTTTACCGAGACTTAACGATTACCTTATCTGGGCAATAGTAAGCAAATATCTCACCTACCTTCTTTCTCGTCGCGCCATTTTGGCTAATGTTCCTGCTAACCTTTACAAAACTATGTTTAGCTTCATGGTAAAGCTTTCTAGTGAGTTCAGTGTCATGATTACTAATCAGTACTGGGATCTTTCTATTGAACGCTGTGTGTTCTGCCAAAAGCGCTAATTTGGCCTGCTCATTTGGATCAAAGCCGCCTACCGAATAACTCGTAAATTTTGCGGTTTGACTTAATGGAGCGTATGGCGGATCGCAGTAAATAACAGAACCGGCCCTTGCCCGCGAAAACGTCTTTTTATAATCCTCACAAACAAACTTAGCTTTTTTAGCTTTTTCCGAAAATGCATAAATTTCATTTTCTGGAAAATAGGGTTTGTTGTAGTCACCAAAAGGCACATTAAAGCCTCCTTTCAAATTATAACGACATAACCCGTTATAGCCGTGGCGATTCAAATAGATAAATAACAAGGCTCGATAATACAGATCGGTAGTGGTATTGAACTCCTGGCGCAAACCGTAATACATCACTTTGTCGTTATTTTTCTGATTGAAAAGCGTTCGAGCATCAGTGACAAGTGTCTTTGGTCGCGACTTTACATATTTGTATAATCGAATTAAATCTGGATTAACGTCATTTAGTAGGTAAGAATCATAGTTACTATTGAGAAAAACAGAACCGGCACCGACAAACGGTTCAACCAATTTTTTCCCCTCCGGCAATCTGGAGTGGATCTGCTCAATAAGGCTGTACTTTCCGCCGGCCCACTTAAGAAAGGCTCTGGTTTTCTTGGTCATGGTTACTCGGCTTTTTCGAAACGTTGATTATAAGTTTGAATTTGTTGTTGGATCACCGACACTGATTTTGCCCAAGCATTCGGCTCGAGGCGTGAGGCTACTTCGCGAGCTTGTGTAATGGTATCAAATAAGCCATAGGTCACCACTATCCAATCTGTCCCATTTCGTTGAATTTTGTAAATCCGAAATTCACTGGGCTTTACTGGCGCTGAAACTAAATACTCAGCTAAAGTTGGCTCTGAGCTAACCGCAGTAAACTGCAATACATAGCGGTCTTTTGGCAATGACATAAACGCGTCATTGTCAATTTTATACAAACTTGGTTGCGGCTGTTCTGGGTAATTCTCTGATGCCGTTGCAATAATTAAGTCACTGTCGTTCACAACCTGTTTGGCTGCGGCCGCTGACTTAGACAGTTGATTTTCCACCGACTGTTTTTTAACGGTAGGAGGAGTATTAGTAGCTAATGACGGCGTAGATTTTACGGATGTCGTTCCCGTCACTTTTGCGCTGTCCTCCGCATTGCCACCTTTATCAGGTTTTGTCTGCGGCGTGATGACCGAGGCTGGGTCATCCAAAGATGCTTGTAACGCAGTAAACATTTCTTCAGCGGACGCTGTCCGGGTCGCCGCAAGATCATCGGCATACAAGGTACGACTTTTAAATTCTGGTATCGACACCTTTTTATTGGCGTTGAGCACTTGTTTCACCGCCAAAGACTCATCATCCTCTGGACCAATATGTTGCTTTGCAACGTTTGGAGTTGAGTCAAAATAACCCACATTGTAGGCATAAATCCCAAGGGCAAGAAGTAAACTTGCGAGCGTGACAATTGCCCCCCAAAGTTTGATATTTAAGCCGCCTGAATTAACTAACTCTAAGTTATTTTGGTCGTTATAGGCCAATAACTGGATCGGAACACCTTTTGAGTTTTCAATCCAACGCTTCAACTTTGAATCGGTAATCGCTGGCAACTCAGAAAAATACGTATTTAACAGATGATAACTTTCGTCCTTTGACAACCTAGGTATTGATTCAACGGCGATAAGCTGTGAATTAATATTTAACAAGGTGGCCGAGATTGACTTGTCGAAACTGAGTACAATTGAAAACTGGATACCCGCACCGTTAATTTGGCTAAAGACCTGTAATAACTCACCAACCAGTTTTGCAGACATATAGTGCGCATTATCTATCGCTACCATTAGTTCAGTTTGCTGATTAAACTCAAGGAATGAGCTTACAAGAGGTTTTTCTGGGTCAAATAGTACATTGCCAAACAATTGCTCTATTATCCGGCTACGGAGCTGTACATCCGTGATGTTTTTTGAAGCTGTGACATAACATTTGTTGGCATCTGGCATCGCCGTTGTTAAAACTTCTTCTAACAAAACGGTTTTGCCAAACCCCATGCCGCCTTCAAGCGCAACGATCTTGTTTTGAGTTAACAAAGAACGAAGTTGAACTAAATAATTTAGTCGACTTGGTGGGAAGTAGAAATTAGAGCCCAAAGCGGTCATTGTAAAATTAGTTTCAGTTCACTCTCGGTTACGTCTGTAACCAGTATCGCCTCACCTAAGTGTTTCGGCAATACAAATCTTATGGTTTGTGCCTGAACTTTTTTATCTTTTTTCATATGAGGAATATATTGCTCATATGACATTTGTGCAGGTCCTTTCGAAGGTAACGAAAACGCGTCATTTAGAGCAACGATGCGATTAACGTCAGCATCCGATAACCAACCACGTAATTTGGCTAATTCGGAAGCTTGCACCATACCGACAGCAACTGCTTCGCCGTGAAGCCAATTGCCATACCCCATTTCAGCTTCGATAGCGTGCCCAAAAGTATGACCTAGGTTAAGCAATGCTCGAACACCACTTTCTTTTTCATCTTGCGCAACAATATCAGCTTTATTTTGGCAGCATTGTTTAATGATATAAGACAATACACTTGGAACTTTCGCTGAAATTTCAGCTAGGTTAACTTCGAGATATTCAAATAATTGAATGTCACCCAAAATACCGTATTTAATAACCTCAGCCATTCCTGCTGAAAACTCTCTATCAGGCAATGAAGAAAGGGAATCAATATCAATAATTACGGCTTTAGGTTGGTAAAACGCACCAATCATATTTTTGCCGAGTGGATGATTAACTGCCGTTTTTCCGCCTACTGATGAGTCAACTTGACTCAATAAGGTTGTTGGGACTTGAATAAAATCAACACCACGTTGGTAGGTGGCCGCAACAAAACCTGTCACGTCGCCTATTACACCGCCACCTAAAGCAATTAGGGTTACATCACGACCATAGTTACCCGAAAGTAAAAAGCTCATGATATGTTCGTAACTTGCTAATGTTTTGTATGCTTCACCATCAGGTATGGTCACAGTCGCTACATCATATTGAGATAGCAATTCTGCAACTTCGGTGGCAAAGATGGGTGCTAAAGTATCATTTGTAACAATGACAACTTTAGTTCCTTTGATGTGTTGCGAAAACAAAGAAGCATCAAACATCGCTCCCTGTTTTATATAAATCGGGTAGCTGCGTTCACCTAACGAAACATTTAGGGTTTCCATACTGACAGCCTCCGCTATTTAGAAATCGAGTTTACTAATAATTTCGTTTGCAACAACACGTGCACTTTGTTCATCGGTTTTAACCACGATGTCAGCCACTTCTTCATAAAGTGGATTACGTTCTTCAGACAAGCGAATCAATACATCTCTCGCTGGTTCTTCAGTCTGTAACAAAGGTCTACGCTTATCACGTTGAGTACGAGCAACTTGTTTTTCAATTGGGGTTTCCAAATAAACTACAATTCCACGTGCGGATAGACGATTACGAATTTCTTTACTGACAACTGAGCCACCGCCTGTGGCTAACACAATACCTTGTTTTTCGGTCAATTCAGTGATGACAGATTCTTCGCGTTGGCGAAAACCCTCTTCACCTTCGATATCAAATACCCATGCGATATCAGCGCCAGTGCGACGCTCTATTTCCTGATCCGAATCGACAAACTGCAAATGCAATTGATCGGCGAGGTGTCTGCCGATTGTGCTTTTACCCGCGCCCATTGGACCAACTAAGAAGATGTTACGTTTTTCAGCCATATTACCTAATTCAAATACTATGTTTTGTGTTTACAACAAGCCCAAGGCACCATACTTCGCGCCCATGAAAAATTTAAGGCGCGAATTATCGCAAAAAAAGTGGCAAAATTGCAACTAAGAGTTGTCAATAAGAAGCTAACTACAATGCATCAGTAACAATTTTAGGTGTTACGAAGATTAAAAGTTCGCGTTTTTCGTTAAAAGAAGTATCCGTTCTGAACAATCTACCAATAAATGGTAGGTCACCTAACAGCGGAACTTTACTTACGGAGTTTATCACTTGTTGCTGATATATTCCCCCCAATACTATAGTTTCACCATTAACAGCCGTGACTTGTGTTTGTAGTTGCTGCGTATCAATCGCGACAGCTGGGCCAGTTGGTGTAGAAACTGTATCGCCCCGCGCATCTTGAGTGATGTTTAAATCTAATATTACACTGTTATCTGGCGTGATTTGCGGTGTAACTTCCAAACTTAATACCGCTTTTTTGAATGACACAGTTGTTGCACCACTCGACGCAGCCTGAACATAAGGTATTTCTGTACCCTGCTCAATCCGCGACATCTTTTGATTTGAAGCCGTGATACGTGGGGTCGCAACTATCTCACCCTTATTTTCACGCTCTAGTGCAGATAATTCTAAATCTAATAATGTACCGTCAGCTAAACGGGCTATTTGCACAGCAATACTACCTGCAGGACTTGCAACGGGTAAGTTTACATTTAGTCGTTGGGCAACAGGTATTGCAAGGACGCTAGTTTGCTCGCCGCCTGTAGACGCAGTATCTTGATTGTAATTTGCTGAACCAGCGCCATCCAATGACCCGCTGATACCCGATGTATAACCACTGCTTGGTGCATTTCGGTCAGTAATCCCCCAACGAATACCAAGTTGCTCGTCAATATTGTCACGAATTGTGACCATTCGAGCCTCAATAATTACCTGTTTAATTGGAATATCTAATGTTTTTACTGCTTTTTTAACAGTTTCGATACCATCAAACGTATCTTTAACTAAAAGTGTATTTGTTCTGTCATCCACTGATACTTGACCGCGAGGAGTTAAAAGTGACGTTCCATCTGATTTTAACAATGCCGCGATATTTACCGCTTTCGCGTAGTTTATTTGAATAAACTCGGACACCAGCGGTTCATTTTCTTCCACTTTTTTACGTGCTTCAAGTTCCCGTGCTTCACGAGCGGTTAATTCATCCGCTGGGGCAACCATTAATACATTGCCGTCCATGCGTTTATCTAAACCTTTCGTTTTTAATACGATATCGAGCGCCTGATCCCACGGTACGCCATTTAATCTTAGTGTTAATGACCCAGACACTGTATCCGATACCACTAAGTTAAACCCGTTGTAGTCCGCGATTATTTGTAAAACAGTTCGTATTGGTAAATCCTGGAAGTTTAGGGATATCGGCTGACCTTGATACTCAGTTCCGCCGGCTAATATGCCTTGTTGCTCTGCGGCTTTAATGACAGATAAAGTGAAGATATTATCAAGTTGTTGGAAGTCATACTCAAACTCACCGTCAACATTAACAACTAAACGCGTATTAACGCCCACTTGGAATGTTTCAATACCACCTACCACAGTGCCAAAGTCGGTCACGTCCATTTTATAAAGCAGTTCATTTACAATATCAGTATTGTGAAACTCAATAAAAATTTGATTGTCAGAGGAAGTGACATCAACCGCTGCCATATTATCGCGTAGGAACACCAAAACGCGGCCTTCGGTTTCTTGACCAGGATCTGTACCACGACGGAAGTCTAAAGCTTGAATGCGATTGATAAGTGTAATTGCAGTGTCTTGTTGTGCTTGAGCTTCTAACGATGCATTGTCTGAAACACGAATAAAGAAACGATTACCTTCAACACGTGATTGATAGATTTTTAAGTAATCGAGTAAAATGCTCACCATAACGCCGTCATCCATATACTGGGTTTCAACATTAATAACGCCATCTTTCTCGATTAATACGTTAGCTAGGCTTTCTTCAAAATCAGTTTCGTCAAAAAACATTTCAATTCGAGCAGGTTCGTTATAAACCTGAACATTTGGATCTGCGTAGAGTTCTTCATCAAAGACAAATTCAAGTTCAGTTTCACCTTTAACAATTGGGCTATAACGAATGTCATACAACAAAGGTATCGATTGTGCGGTAAACACCATAAAAAGGGCAAACATCCCAACAAGCGATCGCACCGTTGCAGATTTATTTTTATTTTTTGTTTGAAAATCCATATTTTTGACCATTTTTATTCTTCTGCCGTAGCTTCTGCCATTAACACGGTTGCCGTTCGCTCTTTCCAGCAACCCGCACCGTCGGGGATCAGTTCAATTAAATCTACTTGATTATCCGTAACCGAAGTTATTCTACCGTTAAATAGACCAATATAGTTATCATTAGTTACTCTATGTAATGAACCATCTGTTGCTTCTACTAACGCCCAAATTTGATTATTCGTGCCTAACGTACCTTTCATGCTTAAATTATCAAGCGCAAATTTTTCCAAAGGTTGTTTTCTTCTTCGATGATCAGGGGCAAGGCAATTTTGAACTGGGACAAAATTTTCTTCAATAGCTTCAGGTGAAGGCAACTCAAACGGACTTCGCGTAATGACTGCTTCATAATCGACATGAACAAACTTTTTGACTTCTGGGATTGGATCAATCTTAACCGGTGCGCCGTTTTTCACCTCATTCATATACTGCTGAATATCAGACACGTCATCGTAACAACCTTGAACCAAAAGAGTGAATAATAACATTAACCGTTTCATTACTTCGACTCCTTATAGCGGTAGGTTTTAGCGACAACATTTAGTCTAAGCTCTTTATCCCGAGCATCTTCAATCGAAAATTCGTGCAAGGTTACAATCCGCGGCAGTGCTGCAACTTTACTGACAAATTGGCCAAATTCATGGTAATCGCCAATAACTTCTATTTGAATAGGTAATTCTGTATAAAACTCGTTTTCTATTTCCGGTAACCAATTAATTCGAATAAACGTCAAACCCGAGGTTGTACCTACGTAGGTTATGTCATCTAGCAATCCTGGTGTTTCATGAGACGATGGCAACCTTTTCAGTAACAAAGAAAAATTTTGTTCCATGTCTGTCATCTGTGATTTGTAAGAATCAAGGTTGACCGCAGCCCCATATTTTATTCGGTACGTCTTTCTAAGCTGTTGTTCATTGGCTTCAGCTTGTTCTAATTCACTGATTTTTCCACTGACCAAAAACATATAACTCAACACCGAGACCGCAATGGCAACAACTAAAGCCATTGCAATTTTAGCGGCTTTTGGCCAGGACCCCATATTTTCAAAATCGATATCATTGATATCAAATTCTGATAAGTCAAAATTCAGCTTGTCGAAGTTCATTTTTTCGCTCCAACTTGCTCAGGTAAGTACTCAGTTACTTTTATTGTCATCTTAAAGTTACTTAACAAAGAGTTTTCTTTTTTGCCTGCAACAATCGATTCTAGTATGGCGTCCGATAATAGTTCGGATTTGTCGATTTGACGGATCATATTGGCCAAACGGTTGTTAGATTCGCTTCGGCCTGTTACTAAAATTAAATTATCTTTCTTCTCAACTCTAGTCAGGTAAATCCCAGCAGGCACAATTGCGGCAACTTCATTCAGTACCTGAGTACCTAAATTACGTGAGCTTTGCAGTTGTTCAATCAATCGAATACGTTGGTTTAGATTATCTTTTGTATCATTCAAATTTCGAATTTCGCGGATCCGCTTATCCAAAATTGAGATTTCACTTTTTAAATAGTTATTGCGATATTCTTGTCCCGCAATCCGTTCAGAAAAGTAAAAGTTTAGTAAAAAAACGAAAAAGACAACAATAGCCGATAATCCAGCCAATATAGCAATGAATTGCTGTTGCATTTCCCTTCTGGCATTTTCACGCCATGGTAATAGGTTTATATATGGCATTCAGAAAAACTCCTTAGCGCCAATCCGGTTGCAATCATCAACTGAGGTTGAATTAGATTAATTTCATCTAAATCCAATTCGGCTGCGACTTCCATATTTTTTAATGGGTTTGCAATTACGGTGTGTATTCCGAGTTCATCAATTAACAAACGATCTAAACCATTTATTAACGCTGTGCCGCCAGAGAGAACGATGTAATCGACGTTTTCTTTTTCACTGGTATTTAGGAACATTTGAATCGAACGACGAATTTGTTGAAGTAAAGCCGTCTGGAACGGAGCCAAAACTTCAAACGTATAATTTGGAGGTAAATTACCTAGTACCTTATCTCGCTCAGACTCTTCGAACGATTTACCATAATAGGTAACAATTGAATTTGTGAACTGTTCGCCACCAAATACCTGATCTCGGGTATAAAGTGCCCTTTCACCCTGTACGATACTTACCAGCGAAATTTGTGCACCGATATCGACAAAGGCAACAACTTTATCTTCAGCGTCGTCTGGTAATTGACTAAAGCACAATCGACCAGCTCGACTTAAGGCGTAACTCTCAACGTCCATGACTTTCGGCTCAAAGCCGCCATCCATTACCGCGTGAGATCTAACTTCGATATGTTCAGTACGTGCTGCACTTAACAAAACATCAACCTTGGAAGGATCAGCTTTATTCACGTTTAGCTTTTCAAAATCTAAGCTAACTTCGTCAAGAGGGTATGGGATCAAAGAGTCTGCTTCAATTTCAATTTGACTTTCTAATTCAGATTCAGAAAGCGAAACATCCATATAGATAACTTTTGTTATCACACTAGCTCCTGATATCGCGACGGCAGCATGTTTGACATTTTTAGGCATATGTTTACGAATTTTTGCAATCACACGAGATACAGCTTCAATATCTTGAATTTCACGATCCTTTATCATTCCTTTAGGCATTGGTTCTAATGCCGCGGCTTCCATACGAAAGATTCCATGTTGTTCTGACAACAACACAGCCTTTACTGAGTGTGACCCTATATCGATTCCCACCATATAAGGGACACTCTTGGTGAAAAACTTTTTGATTATCTCAACTATCATGTCAAGTAACTGAGCTTCCTGAAAAAATATGCTTTAATACAGAGATTAGACGCTTTTTAATCGAATAAAAAGCCTTTTCTCTATGCTGGTTCTAGTTATACTATCAGCTCGTTACATATTGACAAATTTTTTTAGGTAGTTTCAATGGTTTGGCTGAATAAATTACTACGAATATTATTCTATTGTGGATTATTAGGGCTTACGGTTTTAGTTTCATTTTATTTTTATATTCAAGATGAATTGCCTGATGAGGCATCAATTCGCGACGTTCAGTTCCAAATACCGATGAAAATTTATACAGCGGATGGCGAACTGATCTCCCAATTCGGTGAAAAACGCCGTAACCCATTACTTTATGAAGAAATTCCGCCTCAGCTGATGGAGGCGATTATTGCCACCGAAGACTCTCGATTTTACGAACACTTTGGATTTGATCCTATCGGGATCGTTAGGGCCGCTTTTGTTTCTATTACAAAAGGTCGTGCCGCACAGGGCGCAAGTACCATAACCCAACAGCTCGCTCGAAACGTATTTTTAACATTTGATAAAACCATTATCCGAAAAGTAAAAGAACTTTATATCGCTTTGCACCTTGAGCAAATCTTAACGAAAAAAGAAATTATAACGCTTTATCTCAACAAGATTTATTTTGGTAACCGAGCCTATGGTATCGGGGCTGCAGCGCAAGTCTATTACGATAAGCCAATTAATGAATTGACGCTGCCACAACTTGCGTTAATCGCTGGCTTACCAAAAGCTCCTTCGTCATATAACCCTGTTCGTAATCCAGCTAAAGCCAAATGGCGTCGAAATGTTGTACTCGGACGTATGTTCACTGTCGGTGCGATTGATGAAGCGACATATAAAGAAGCAATTGAAGCGCCAATTACCGCAAAACTCCACGGCGCCAATATTACCGCACATGCCCCTTACGTCGCAGAAGAAGTAAGGAAAGAAATGGTTGAGCGTTATGGTAAAGAAAAAGCTTATACCGAAGGATTTAAAGTTTATACAACAATAGATGCTAAAACGCAGAAAGCCGCACAGATTGCGCTAAGAAATAATATTTTTGCCTACGACGAGCGACATGGTTATCGAGGCGCTACGCTCACTTTATGGAGTGAGGAAGAGACAGACAGTACAACTTCTGCTAATGCCAGTTGGAGTCTAGAAAAGATCGACCAAAGGTTGTCACGCCTTAAGCAATTTAATGAATTAATGCCTGCGGTTGTTACAAATACAACAGAGCAAACCGCTTATGTGCAGCTCAAAGGCAATCAATTTGACGTGATTGAGTGGGATAACTTAAGTTGGGCTCGTGCTTATATTAGTGACGACAAACAAGGGCCAGCCCCTAAATTGGCGTCTGACATCTTAGTGCCTGGCGCGCAGATATGGGTTCGAAAACTTGAAGATGGTCGCTTACGTTTAAGTCAGATCCCAAGTGTCACCTCGTCAATCGTAGCACTTGATCCGAACAACGGTGATATCAAAGCTCTGGTCGGTGGTTACAATTTTGTTGGTAATCAGTACAACCGAGTGACTCAAGCAAAACGCCAAATCGGCTCAAACATTAAGCCCTTTATCTATTCTGCCGCCCTAGAAAATGGCTTTACATTAAGTAGTTTAATAAACGACGCACCAATCAATAAATGGGATAAGAATCTTGGCACAGCATGGCGTCCAAAAAATTCGCCTGAAAATTATGATGGTCCTACGCGAGTTCGACGTGGACTTGCTCAGTCTAAAAACGTGATGTCGGTTCGATTAATGCGTTCATTGGGGATCCAAAAAACAGTTGATCACCTAACCAAATTTGGTTTTGCAGAAAGCGATTTACCTAAAAATGAATCACTTTCACTTGGTTCGGCATCGTTAACGCCGATTTCAGTTGTGACTGCAATGAGTGCGTTTGCAAATGGCGGCTATTTAGTTAAAGCAAATCTTATTGATCATGTCACTGATGCAAGCGAAAAAAATGTTTTCCAAGCGACAAAATATATTGCAAGAGAGCCTTCACAATTAGAACCGTTAGACGCACTTACTGACGATAACGTTGAGGTCACAGAGGATTCGGTTGAATCATTTGCCTTAGACGCCCCACGAGTCATTAGTAGAGAAAATGCGTTTTTAGTTGCAGACGCAATGAACAGCACCGTTTGGGGAGGCGGAACATGGAGTAAAGGTAATGGCTGGAACGGTACTGCGTGGCGAGCACAAACGTTAAAACGTCGAGACCTCAGTGGCAAAACAGGGACAACGAATAGAGCTGTAGACACATGGTTTACCGGCTTCACCCCCAAATTAGTGGCTACAACCTGGGTCGGCTTTGACGCACCGGGACGTCCTTTGGGCCGAACCGCTTATAATAGCAATTTAGGTGACGGGCATATTTATGGCGCGGAATCAGGCGCGAAAACCGCATTGCCTGGCTGGGTAGATTTTATGAGTCGCGTTTTACCTGACATTCCTGTTACCTATCGAGAAATACCAGAGGGGGTTGTTTCCGTCAGGATAGATCGAGAAACAGGACTTCTATCTAGAAAAACAGATTACACAACCCGATTTGAATACTTCAAAAAAGGTACTGAACCAGACAAATATGCAGAAAACTCCCGACCTGTGAATATCGACGACGAAGAGGACTTTATTGCCGAAGAAGAAGAGTTGTTTTGATCAATTCGTTACTTAAGTTCAATTAGTCACTATAACGCCTTTTTCTTTTTAAACTTATTGGCAATGACGTGTTTTTGATACGCGACAAGCGCATTATAAGAATCATTTGTTACGGCTTCAATTGGGGTTCTATAGGCTATGTCGCGTAACCATTCAATATTATAAGGGCATGTGTTGATGAGTTGTTTAACTGACTCAATAGCTAATGCCTTATCCTCCACATGACAATAAAACAACGCTTCTGCGAACATCGTTGGCGTAATCACAAAGACATTGTCTCGGTTCAATGCGTCGACGTTTAGCCCTTCTGCACTGGATGTTTGGGGTGGTGTTTCGATAAAGCGCGGATCAAAATTTGACATCGCTAAGTTGCGATTTGGTTGTACCAAGTGCACCGTTTTATCGAACTGTTTTAACGTCTTTCCGGTTTTTTGTTTAAAACCATACTGCGCAAAAAACTGGATAATATAGTTGCGTTGTCCTATTGAAAGAACATCATAGTCATTCCGCAAAAACCAATTGTCATCATAAACTGTCACAAGTGGCAGCGCACTTATGGCATATAGGTTTTTATCTGATTTTATGTCATTGAATAAACGCATACATTGTCCACATTCTCGTTATCAGAACTAATACCACGGCAAGCTAATACCACAACAAACCAATAAGATACAAAAAAACCGCATTAATGCGGTTTTTACGTTTAGCGCTAATTTGCAGTTCAGTCAAAAATAGATCAAAAACCTATTTTGGCAACACCAGACTTAATAGCGGCTTCTGAAACGGCATTTGAAACGCGTTCCAGCAAACGAGCATCCATCGGTTTAGGTATAATGTAATTTCGGCCAAACTCAAGAGAAGTTAGATTTGACGCAACTAAAACTTCTTGCGGCACGGGTTCTTTTGCTAAAGAACGAATCGCTTCAACCGCAGCTATCTTCATTTCATCATTTATAGCAGTTGCTCTTACATCTAATGCACCGCGGAAAATGAACGGGAAACACAAAACGTTGTTAACTTGATTAGGATAATCTGAACGGCCTGTCGCCATAATTAAATCATCGCGAACGGCTCTTGCTAATTCAGGTTTTATCTCAGGATCTGGATTTGAACAAGCAAATACCACAGGATTAGGAGCCATAAGTTTGAGTGCATGTTGACTCAGTAAGTTTGCTCCAGAAACCCCTACAAATACATCTGCGCCATCCATCACATCTTCTAAAGTACGTTTATCAGTATTGTTGGCAAAACGCTCCTTGAATTCATTCAGGTCGTCACGACGAGTATGGATAACCCCTTGGCGGTCTAACATATAGATGCGTTCACGTTGCGCACCGCATTTGATAAGTAATTCCATACAAGCAACTGCCGCTGCGCCAGCGCCTAAACAAACAATAGTCGCCTCTTCTAATCTTTTACCCTGAATTTCTAAGGCATTTAACATGCCGGCAGCCGTAACTATTGCGGTTCCGTGTTGGTCATCATGAAATACCGGAACGTTACAACGTTTGATAAGTTCTCTTTCTATTTCAAAACATTCCGGTGCTTTGATGTCTTCCAAATTTATGCCGCCAAACGAATCTGCAATACTTGCAACTGTGTTAATAAACTCAGCGGGGGTTTTATGTGTTACTTCAATGTCAAACGAATCAATATTGGCGAAACGTTTAAACAATAGCGCCTTACCTTCCATTACTGGTTTAGACGCCAATGGACCAAGATTACCCAAACCTAGTATCGCTGTACCATTTGTAATGACCGCAACGGTATTTCCCTTTGACGTGTATTTATATGCGTTATCAGGATCTGCAGCAATTTCTCTCACCGGTTCAGCAACACCAGGACTATAAGCCAAAGAAAGGTCATCGACAGTTTCCGCCGGTTTTGTTAAGGCAATACAAATCTTTCCTGGAGTAGGTTCTGAATGGTACTGCAGTGCACGTTTCTTTAAATCCGACATTGATATAATCCCAGTTGCGTAGTTCTAATTATTAATTGTTGTCCTAGCCTAACGATCCTCGTTGATCAAAATTAGGCGTAATCGGACGGTCAATTTACTACTAAAGTCGTAGATAAAAAACCGTTTACTGGTAATAAGTTATAGCATGTCTACCTGTTCGTACCAGTTGGGTGTAATTTAACTACAAATAACAACAATTGATGTATTAAGTGCAATTAATAGATGCACCAGGTAAAACTTTTTATAAGAAGTTCATAGATATTTTAATGATTTAGCTCTGTATCGTGTTGATTCACGTAAATTAACTAAAATTCGGGAAACTTTCAGTTGTAGATTAATTACAACGAACACCCGTTAGAAAAATAGTGAATATTGCTAAAAAAAATGGAGATAAATACTGAAAACCAGCACATTGAAACGCTCGACATCATTAAATGTGGTACTTGGACCATGTAATTCGAGGTTAACGGGATAAACTACTCATGCGCAATTAGTGAGTTAGAACAATAAAAATTTTGAGACTCAAAATCTAGGCACAAAAAAAGCACCCTAAGGTGCTTTTCTTTAGATGCTTGGCAACAATTACTTTTTGCCCAACATACCGAAACGGTTTTTAAACTTATCAACACGACCACCAGTAGTAGCAGCTTTTTGCTGACCAGTGTAGAACGGGTGACAAGCTGAACATACGTCTAAGTGAAGGTCTTTACCTAGAGTAGAACGAGTAACGAATTTGTTACCACATGAACAAGATACGTTGATCTCGTTGTACTGCGGATGGATATCTTTTTGCATTTTGGATTACCTCAGTGGGCCGCATCGCCATCCGATCTTAATGTCGAATACCATACGAAGTTAATAAAATTAAGGGCGCGAATTATAAATGGAAAAATAAAAAGATCAAGGCTTAAACTGCAGAAATAATCAACGACGGACTTGTCGACGGTTATTCTGGGCTTCTTCAATTAATTTAACTTGTTCAGGATTTATGTAAATACTGCTACCAGGGTATGGTTGGCCGTAGGAGTAATTCCAATTTTCAGGTTGAAACTCCGAAACCAATCGATTTACACGATTGCACAGCTTGACCTTAGGTTTAAACCCAAGTTTTTTCTCATAGTCTTGCAAATAGCTACTATCTATTTGCTCAAATGCTAATATACAGTATCCTTCTGTAGAATAAATTCTTGCTTCCTTAGCATCTACATTGTTATTAAATGTAAGAGTCCCTATAAAGGTAGCTAACCCGAAACTCAAAATATGTCGAAACGAAGCCATTAATGAATAACGCCTATAATATAAACCGCATCAAAAGTAAGTGATTGCTAATCTGATGTCAAGCTATCTAATTGTTGGCGCATGCCATGTTTGAGTTAGAATATAAAATAATACGCGTTGCGTTAAACGTACCGCTGCGTCGATTATTCGATTATGCCCTTACAGAAAAGCAAAACGGACTGACCATTTGTGCCGGCCAACGTGTGCTAGTACCCTTTGGAAATAAGTCCCTTGTGGCTATTGTTGTTGAGTACGACGTCACCACGGACATCCCGGATTCTAAGCTTAAATCTATTATTGAAATGATAGATAGCCAGCCTGTCTTTAACGAAGAGCAAATTGGCTTTTTAAATTGGGCAGCCAAATACTATCAACATCCACTAGGCGATGTTTATTACAGTGCTTTACCCAAATTATTGAGAGAAAACAGACAACTAGAGGCTCTTTTACCTGAATCATTAGTTGCAACGCCAATGATGCCAAAACGCAGTGAGTTTTCTGCCAACGCCAAAAAGCAAATACAGCTCTATGATCTTTTAAAGCACAAGACACTAAGTCGAATCCAATTGGCAGACCACGGGATTACCGCCCCCACTATTAAAAAATTTGTCGACCAAAAGTGGGCGGAATGGCAAAACATAAAGCCCGCCCCCACCACGATTGATAAATCGCAACTACAACCAGGTTTAGCGCTAAATGCAGAGCAAGCACTCGCTGTTGCCGCGATAAATCAATGCTTTGGTCACACAACCTTTTTACTCGATGGTGTCACCGGCAGCGGTAAAACTGAAGTTTATCTGCAGGTAATTGAACAACGTTTATTAAAACAGCAGCAAATTCTCGTGTTAGTGCCTGAAATTGGGTTAACTCCACAAACCATAAAACGATTCGAACAACGATTTAAGCTTTGCATTGCGTTATGGCATTCCGGTATGACGGATAAACAAAGGTTTGATACGTGGCAAAAGACCCAATCTGGCGAAGCCAAAATCATCATATCGACTCGCTCTGGAGTGTTTTTACCATTCGCAGATTTAGGTTTGATTATTATCGATGAAGAACACGACCCATCATTTAAACAACAAGACGGGTTTAAGTATCACAGTCGCAGCATCGCACTTTATCGCGCCAACAAATTTCAAATCCCGGTTGTTTTGGGATCGGCAACGCCGTGTTTAGAGACTTTAAACAATGCTATGACCCAGAAATTTCATCATTTAAAGCTGAACCAACGTGCAGCTGGCAGCCAAATGCCAACGATGAAATTGTTAGACCTAAATTTATGTCCACAGGATTCCGGCTTAGGAACTCCGTTGATAGAACGCATCGGTGAACAACTAGCCCAAGGTCATCAAGTGATGCTGTTTATTAATCGACGTGGTTATGCGCCTGTATTGATGTGTGAAGAGTGTCATTGGCTAACTGAATGTCATCGTTGCTCAAGTTATATGACTTACCATCGCAATATCAACCAACTCATTTGTCACCATTGTGGTCATCAGCATCCTACCGTTCACCAATGTATGAGTTGTGGTTCAACACGATTAACCGCGGTTGGCGTTGGTACCGAACAACTTGAATATAAATTGCGAGAATTGTTCCCTGATATTCCTTTAACTCGCTTGGATAGAGACAGCACAAGTAAAAAAGGACAGTTCCAGGAAGTCCTCGAAAAGATAAATCAAAAAGGCCCTCAGATCATCGTTGGCACACAGATGATTGCCAAAGGACATCACTTTCCTAATGTCAGCTTAGTTGGTGTAGTCGACGTTGACGGTGCCCTTTTTAGCAGCGATTTTCGTGCTCCAGAAAAACTCGTTCAGCTCATTGTCCAAGTGAGCGGACGCGCTGGTCGAGGCAGTATAAAAGGTGAAGTTTGGCTGCAAACCCGATTCCCTGAACACCCGGTCATTCAAGATGTTGTTAACAACACATATAATGATTTTGCCGTATTTACGTTAAATGAACGTAAAATGTTACATTTGCCGCCGTTTTCTCACCATATTCTATTAAAAGCCGAATCGACCCACGAAACAGCGGGTCTTGAATGGCTAAATGGACTTTTGCCACATTTAAGACAATTCCCAAATCTGCAAACTTTAGGTCCGAGTCCAGCCGCCATGATGAAAAAAGCCGGTAAATTCCGCTTTCTTCTGACATTACAGTGCCAATCTCGACCTTATTTGCACAAAGTTGTCGATTGGCTCATTGAAAACTTGGATACTATTCAAAAGGATAATAGAATCCGTTGGAGTATCGACGTTGATCCTATCGATCACAACTAAATTGAATTAAGGCTCTTTGCCCATGAAAAATAAAGATTACGTGAGTCAACCTAAGCAAAAAAGACCCAAGCCCCCAAAAGAATCAACACCACCAAAAAGACCATTTCCAATCATAAAAGCAATTATTGTTTTATCTTTGGTCGCGGGTTTTGGTTATTTTCTATTAAATATCAAAGATGACGGGCTTATTACCGACGGTGCAAATCCAGAAACGAAACCTGATGTTGTTAAAAAACAAGCGGTTCCACCTCCACCAGAAGATGAGACTTGGACTTTTATTGAAGAGTTAGAGAACAAAAAAGTAAAAGTTACAGCTGATGAACTCGAAGACAAGGGGCCATTTTTGATGCAATGCGCCTCGTTACGGCATTCAGACCAAGCTGAATCTTTAAAAGCGAAAATTGCATTTGCCGGTTTCGAGTCACAGGTAAAACGTGTCGAAGGCAGCAGCGGAGTTTGGTATAAAGTCATTTTGGGGCCATTCGACCGCAAACGAGACGCTGAAAAAACACGTCATGTATTAAAGAGTAATAACATTAATTACTGTGAAATATGGTTGTGGCGTTAAGTAATACCAATCAACAGCAACAACAATAATTTTTGTAGCGATAATAAAAAGCCACTGATGTCAGTGGCTTGTTTTATTTCATAGCAGTTGTCTAGCGACTTTAACTTCCGGCAATTTGCATATTTTCTATTAATACTGAACCCGTTTGGACCGCTCCTCGGCGTTCAACGTCACCACCAATTGCCACTATTTGCTTAAACATTTCGGCTAGATTACCAGCAATGGTTACCTCAGAAACTGGGAATTGGATTTCACCATTTTCAACCCAAAAGCCAGCAGCACCACGGGAATAGTCACCGGTTACTGTATTTACACCTTGTCCCATTAACTCAGTCACCAGCAGACCTGTGCCCATTTGCTTTAATAAAGCATCAAGATCAGCTTCAGTATGTTTCACCAACCAGTTATGAATGCCACCTGCATGCCCAGTGGATTTCATGCCTAATTTTCGACCAGAATAACCAGTGAGTAAATAGGTTGTTAACACGCCAGCATCTATAATTTCTCTGTCTAACGTTTTAACACCTTCCGAGTCGAATGGACTGCTCGCCAACCCTTTCATGATATGTGGTCGTTCACTAATGTTAACAAAGTCTGGGAAAATTGATGTACCAAGCGAATCCATCAAAAATGATGAATTACGGTATAAACTGCCGCCAGAAACAGCCGAAACTAAATGCCCAAATAAACTCGAAGCGATTTCGGCATGAAATATAACTGGTGATTGGCAGGTATTTATTTTTCGAGCACCTAACATAGAAACAGCAGCCTGCGCCGCTTTTTCACCGACCCAAATTGGGCTTTTTAGTAGGTTAAATTCACGTTCTACGGTATACGCATAATCGCGTTGCATGTCTTCGTCAACTTGTGCAATTACCGAACAACTCAAGTTGTGTCGCGTACTTGCATAACCCTCAATAAAGCCCTCACTGCTACCATAGACTTTAAAGCCTTCATACGAAGAAAGGGATGCACCGTCACTGTTCGTTATTCTAGCGTCGGTTTCGAATGCGGTTTTTTCAGCTTCAATACAGTACTTAATGGCTTCTTCTGGACTGATTTGATGCGGATGATAAAGATCTAAGTCTAGAATATTAGTGGCTAGCTCATCATTATCGACCAATCCAGAACATTCATCTTCTGATGTATACTTAGCGATGTCGATGGCCGCTTTAACGGCTTGCTTCAATGCGTCGTGAGTTAAATCTGCGGTTGAGGCCGAACCTTTATGTTGTCCAACATAAACGGTGATGCCTAACGCACCTTCTTGATTAAATTCGATATTCTCTAATTCTTGGCAACGACTTGAAACTGTGATGCCTTTTGATTTACTGATAACAGCTTCCGCAGAGGTAGCGCCATAGGTTTTCGCCATTTTCATTAAGTCGGCGATGGCGTCTTTAACCTGACTAATATCCTCGGAAACATCATATTGCTGGGACATATATACTCAAAAAATTTAGTGAAAATGCTCGCGTGAGGATAGCATAAAACCTATACTCCAGTTATCAAAAAATAAGACTTTTTTATCCTATGACAAAGCCATATTATTTAATGCCTGATGATGAAAATTACATCAGTAAAACAGAAATAAAGAAAGAAGTTAAAGAGCTACAAGCTTTAGCTACACAGCTGACTAAGTTGTCTAAATCCCAGCGACTAAAATTGCCGGCGAGTGACGAGCTAAGAGAAGCATTCAAATTAGCTGACAAGATCAGTAATAAGCCAGACGCATTACGTCGCCACTTTCAGTTTATGACTAAGTTGTTACGTGATGAAGATATCGAAGGTTTAAAACGTGAATTGCATAAGTTTATTGCGCCTAAAAATGCACCTGACAAATTTTCTCTAGAGATTGAAAGTATCCGTCAGGGACTTATAGACAATGGAGATAAGGCAATTGACGCCCTACTTGAACGTTGCCCTTCCTTGGATAGACAACGTCTTCGTCAGCTGACTCGTCAAGCTGCAAAAGAAGTTGCTAAAGAGAAACCGGGCAAAAGTTTTAAAGAGATATTTCAGTATATTAAAACTGGACTGCAAAACGTTTAAATAACTAAGTTATAAAAACGTTTTGCTATCTTAAAAGCTTGGTTGAACTGAATTCAGTTAGCTGGAAACCGCTTATTGGGTGCCGCCAACAGTCATCTCATCGAGTTTGAGTGTTGGTTGTCCTACGCCTACCGGAATACTTTGCCCGTCTTTTCCGCAAACACCGACGCCCTTATCCAACGCTAAATCATTGCCGACCATAGAAACCATTGCCATTGCATCTGGCCCGTTGCCGATTAATGTCGCCCCTTTTACAGGTGTACTAATCTTGCCGTCTTTAATTAAATAGGCTTCAGAAGCCGAAAACACAAACTTGCCCGACGTTATATCAACTTGACCGCCGGCAAAATTATTAGCATAAATTCCGTCTTTAACACTGGCAATAATTTCTTCAGGGGAACTTTCACCAGGCAACATATAAGTATTGGTCATTCGTGGCATGGGTAAGTGAGCATAAGACTCTCTTCTACCGTTCCCCGTTGGCTCTACGCCCATTAAACGAGCATTCATCTTGTCTTGCATATACGACTTTAATACGCCGTCTTCAATCAAAACATTGTATTTTGATGCAACACCTTCATCATCGATGTTAATTGAACCACGGCGATTTAGCATAGTGCCGTCGTCAACAATAGTACATAACTCAGAGGCAACGGATTGACCAATCTTACCACTGTAGTTGCTTGACCCTTTTCGGTTAAAATCACCTTCAAGACCGTGCCCTACCGCTTCGTGCAACAACACACCAGGCCAGCCATTACCTAATACAACTGGCATAGTGCCTGCCGGCGCTTCGATAGCGTCTAAATTAACGGTCGCCATCTTAATCGCTTCGTCGGCAATCTGTTGGTATCGTAATTTACCATCGACTAATTCAACAAAAAAACCATAATCTGTACGTCCACCAGCGCCTGCGCCACCACGCTCTCGACGACCGTCTTTTTCTAAAACAACAGAGCAGTTTAAGCGGACTAACGGACGAGTATCTGTTCCCCACGTCCCATCGCTTGCGGCCACTAAAACTTGTTCATAAACTCCTGAGATGCTTACTACGATATTTTGTGATGTTGGTGATTGCTGACGGATGTAGCTGTCGACGCTACGCAACAAAGCAACTTTTTCATCATTTGACATTAAGTTTAACGGATGACGATCAGGGTAGATTTTATTAGCTTTAGTTTTACTAAAGACTTGTTGTTTTGCATGTGCACCCGCGGCGCTTATACTTCTGGCCGTTGTGGCCGCATCGTTAATTGCTTTAGCATTGATATGGTCAGAATAAGATAAGCCCGTTTTTTCGCCACTAACCGCACGTACGCCAACACCTTGTTCTATATTGTAAGAGCCATCTTTGATGATCCCATCTTCCATCACCCAAGATTCATGATAACTCGCTTGAAAATACAAATCTGCGTAATCCAACTTATGTTCAAGCATGATTTCCAAACCGTTAAATACATCCTGTTCGGTCAATTTATTTGCGTCTAATATATGTTGCTCTACACTATTCAAAATTGTCTCTTTACTTTAATTTGTAGTTTATTCGGTTGTGTTCTGCGACGGGCATTTGACGACGAACTTGTGCCAGATAATTAATATCTAGCTCCGCGCTATATAAGCCAATGTCGAGTTTGGCGTCACTTAAAATTTGTCCCCACGGGTCTACTATCAAGCTGTGTCCGTAAGTTTCCCGGCCATTTTGATGCCTTCCCACTTGATTACAAGCCGCAACATAACATTGTGTTTCAATTGCCCGGGCCTGCACCAATGTATGCCAATGAGCCGCTCCTGTGGTTTTAGTAAATGCACTCGGCAATAAAATTAAATCTACCTCAAAGTCTTGTCTAAGTATTTGAAACAAGCCTGGGAACCTGAGGTCATAACAAATCGCTATTCCAACGTTTAACTCACCAACCTTAAAAATCGCAAGTCTGTCCCCCGCCTCTGCAGTATCGGATTCTCGGTAATTTTTAGTGCCATCGGCAACGGTAACGTCAAACAAATGGATTTTTTGATAATCTAAAACTAATTCGCCTGTTGGGCCAAATACCAAACAGACGTTTTTAAACTTTTTACTGTCGTTGCCAGTAATTGGCATGCTGCCAGCAACTAAGTAGATCTTAAATTTACGTGCGATATTTGCCAAATCGGCTTGTAATTGACCTGCGCCAATAGGTTGAACGATGTCAAAACTGCCGGACTCTTTACCACCAAAATACGCAAAACACTCTGGTAAAACCACAATATTACCGCTGACTTCATCGGCGCGTTCGTTCAATAAAGATTGAACCGTCGAGATATTTTCCTCAACATTCGGAGCGGAGGTCATTTGTAAGTTAAATACTTTTACCATGGGCCGTCTCCCTTTTCTGCTGTCTCTGGTTGTTTATCGTCTTGATTGACTTTTTTCTTTTTAGCGCCTTTGGTCTGACGTTTTTGTTTTACGTCATCGGGTAACTTAACGGTGCGCGTAAAACGCTCCACTTCTTTTACTTTTGGATCGGACAAGTCACCGGTGATCTTTAATTTAATTTCAGATACCACAGGAGCATTTTCAATAATTTTGTCCAACGCTATAGCCGCCAATAATGTCAGTCCACCATCAGCTGGCGCAAACCAAGCCGCTATTGCAGGAAGGCTCGAAGTCACTTTCGGTTTAAAGCTAACATTATAATCTAGAGTATTTTTAGCAAGGTCTGTTTGACCCGCCATATTCATATCACCGGCAACACCATCCATTTTAATATTGTCGGTTAATGCAACGCCATTACGTAAAACGATATCGCCTTTGATGTCATTATAAAAAAGGCCTTTGGCAAAAACATCACTGAAATCAAACTTCAGTTTACGATAAAGCGAGTCTAGGCTAAATAATGAGAATATTCGTGCCCCCTGATCACTTATCTCGCTAAGCGAACCTTCACCCAATTTAAAATCGGCTTTACCATTTAATTTTTCATAACTAAATTCATGTGGTGCAGTATCCCATCTTAGGGCTAAATTAATTGTTGCATCACTTTCTTTAATACCAGAATTTAACCCCCAATTTTGTAACCACTTACCGAAGTATCGAGAATACAACTTACCTTTCAGTGAGGTAACACCGCCGGCTTCGTTGCCAAGCCAACTTCCCGTCGCTTCCAATTTAGTTCGTTCATATTCGAATGAGAATGTCTCAATGACCAGTTTATTGTCCACAGGTTTTGCTGTGAGTTGAACTTTACCTAATGGTTTCTCATTAAATGAGCATACTTCACATTTAAATCGTATTGGTGGCAAGCTACGAATAAGCTCTGCAGAATCGGTTATCGAATTACTGACGCGAGCTTCAACAGGTTGCACCGTTTTATCTAATCCGATATTTTCGTTAGGTGTCTGACCAATTGGAGAGACAAGGCCTGAAGAAATTAGTTCTGACGTTTTAGTTTGTGCTGCTGTTGGCTCACCACTAGTGACAATTTGCAAAAACTGAGAATCAATTAGGATCCCGTCTTTATTTATATCATTAAATACCGTTATATCAGTCAATGTCTGCTGCGCGCCAATCGAAAACAACCAGCCCGTTGCTTTGTTAGTGGCATTTAAACTTACATTTTTCCAGTCTTGTCCTAGAATATTAAAGTGCGAAATCACCCCATTTATGGCCGTTGGCGCGTCTATAACGCCTATGCTACTAGGATCAGATTCAGGTAAGGCGTGGATTATATCTAAGACGAAATTTAGTGTTGGTTCAAATTCAATAAAAGGCGTATCGATTGAAATATCAAAGCCCGATTCTGGCAATACGCCCGTCCCGCCACCAATGGCTAAATGCGCGCGTTCTAAGCGACTTGAGCCTTCTGGTATTTCTGCGGTAAAGACAAGTCTATTTTCGATTTCAGCAACAATACTACTATCATCCTGATCGCCCGATACTGATATATCTAAACTTGCATATTTACCCGCAGCCTTTTCTAGTGGCCCAGAAATATTCAATGCGACATCGGTCAAATCTGATTTGCCGTCTACGACATACTGAAATGCTTCGTCATCGATATTAACTTCGACGTTGAGCATTGATGAAAACTCACCAGATGCGTGTTCAAAGACCGGTAATTCAAACACATTATTTAGTTGATCAACTGACCATGTTGAAACCAAGTCACTTTTTATATGGTAACCGTCTTCACCTTGAGCACCAGAAACATTAAATGTCACCGGCAGTTTATGCCAATCAGCAGATTTAGCTTCAACACTAAACTTTTCGTTGGCAAAGGTAATTACTGAATCTATCTTTTCAAATTCGGTATAGAGTTTTGGCAAATTTAAAGTCGACTTATGTGTATCTAATGTCCCCGATGCAAACACTTGAGGGATATCGCCATTTGGCAATGGACTGCTATCCGTTGGAATAACGAGTTTGATATTGGCATCTGCCGCTCCGTCCAACAGCACAAACTCAAATACATCACCAATAATATCTCTCAAAGGCGTTTCAGCAACTAATAGATGGAAGTCGCTGAGTTGCAATTGTTGCGGTGTTAAACTCAAATTAACGTTTTTACGCTCCCCCACTAAAGGAATACTCGCTAAAACGTTATTGTCGATAACTAATGAACTAAATAAACCAGACTCCGCAAAAATGTCCATCCGGTCTTCTGTCACAGTCAACTTGGCATTCATTTTTTCGATCGCAGGCCAATCGGGATCAAATTCAAATTGGCCATCACGCAGCTTAGCTTCAACAATGAACTTACCGCGCTCACTAATAGCCAATTCAGAATTGAAAACTTGGTCAATCTTACCGTCTATTAAAACGCGCGTAAGTTCGCCGCGTCCTGTATGAATGGCTTTCTGGAGATAATCGTAAGTTTCATCGCCAATCAAATATCGTGGCAGATATTTTCCGATTTTACCCTGTGTTGGACCGGTAACCTCGGCGTACAAAGACAAGTGACTATTTGCCAATTCACTGTAACTCAACGACATGTCTAAATTGATTTCATTGTTCTGAAAAACCACCGTTGGCATTTCCATAACAAAACTGCCAGATTGCCAACTAAGCAATGTTTGTAGTTTTAATTTTTGATAAGTAATTGTGTCGCTAAATGTATCTTCGGTCAGCAAGGTGCCGTTTTTACCGTTAAGGTCCAGCCAAATATCCTGGTCTTTCCAATAGGCTTTAAACTCTAGATTTTGCACACCCATATATGCTTCTTTGGCCGTAGCTTTCGGCACAAAATCAAAATCGACAACATCTAAGTAGCCGCTTAATGGCAGGTCTTCACCCCATTGCATCTGCAATTCGCCGACATGGCCTGCGACATTAGAGTCGGCTAACAAACTAAATTGCTTGGTGGCGGAAAATAGCGTGAACAACTGGGTTACCGCGGTTAAGTCAAATTTATTGGCCTGTAGTTGCGACTTTTCAGTGCCATATTTAACGGTAAAGTTAAATGGCGAAGGACGATTTACGTCGGTGACTAATTGGATTTCATTGCCAAACAATAGCCAGTTGCCTTCAGATTTCCACCATTGTATTTGCGCACTTTCAACGTTTAAGTACTTATCTTGTTTCGCTTTTTGCCAATTCAACTTACTGTTATTGACGTCTAGCAAGATGTTTTCCACAAGGCCATTTTTCACTTCGCCCCAAACGGAAAAATTCGCATCTGTGCCTTTAACTTGTATGTGTTTTCCTACCAGTTGTTTTAACCATGGTGTTACATCCATGTTATTGGCTTCAAAATATACTTGGCCAAAAATATCGGTACGGCGTTGTCCGTAAAGATCGACAACGACATTCATTGAATTCGTAGAAAATCCATCGACGTAAATTTCACCCTGACCTTGATGTCGGTTACCGTTATTTACCCAGGTTAGGTTGTCTAACTGAAAGTTTTGTGATTCGCCGTCGTCGTAATTTACAACGATAAAACTGTCTAGAATTCTAAATTGTTGTACTTGAGATAAAAATAGATGACTAAGACTTTCAAATAGCTCGCTTCCTTCGCTACTTGGTCTAACTTTAAAAAACACCGCACTGTCGATAGACGAACGAATTCCGTCCAACAAAAAGGCACTCGTCACCATTTTTTGTTGGCTTAAGGATTGCCAAAAGTTAAATTCTATACGTGTTTCAGCAATGCTAATATCGAGTGGCGCAGATGGTGACGGGGCGAGTTGCACGTCTTTTAGGATTATGACAGGCCCAGAACGATGCCAACTAGCATCAATCCCGCCAATATGTATTTCTGCAGAAAACTGTTCAAAAAGGTAGGCTTCAATATCAAGTCGATATTCGTCGGCATAAGGTAAAGAATACTTTAAGACACTGATCACAACAGCCAAAAGCACAACACTGGTAGCAATACAGCCCCATAGTATCTTTGCGCATCTAACAAACAGTTTCTTTAACAATCTTTTTCCTTTCTGCTGTGGTGTAAAGGCATTAGGCACCACCAGCAATACGATCAACTATCTAAATGAAATTTAGAATTGAATATAATAGACATCCGCACAATCAGTTATGCAAGAGGTGTATTTATCTTTGAGTTTGAAACAAGAGATAAGTTCTATTAACTGGCCAAAAATTCCAAATTAGGGGTCGAATTCAACCCTTAATTTTACGCAATTTTTGTGCAAATAATATAACAAATCAATTTACTTAATACAGATATCAAGTGCCTGCGGCATTAATTCAATGACATCGGTGGATATAATACCGATTTCGCCATTTTTTGCAGTAATATCTCCTGCTAAACCGTGTAAAAATACCGCTTTTTGTGTACTTTTTTGTAGCGCTGTCTCATTTTTGTCAAAATTTGTCATAACACCCGCAATTACCCCCGCTAAAACATCCCCCATTCCTGCTGTTGCCATACCCGGATTACCTGACCCATTGATCGCAACATTAACGCCGTCGGTAATAATACTACCGCAACCTTTTAACACGACAACCGCACCAAATTTGTGTGCAATATCCCGAGCTATAGCGACGCGATTTTTACTGACATCAAGAACGGAAATATCCAACAAACGAGCAGCTTCAAGTGGATGTGGTGTTAATACCCATTTATTTAAGTTTTTATTCTTAACAAGAGGAACGTAATGCTTGCAAAGTAAATTTAGTGCATCCGCATCAAGTATGGTTGGAATATGCGCTAATAAATCATCAGCGACCAATTGAGTGAAAACACTTTCTCCCCAAGGCGCGACAGACAAACCAGGGCCAACGACCAAAATATCGGCGTGGCTAATTCTGTCTTTTATGGACTGGTCCATTTCGCCATCACTGCCAAAAACCATTAATTCAGGCGCTAAACTGTTAATCAAAGTGACATTTTGTGGATGTGTGATCACCGTCACTTTGCCCGCCCCAGAACGCAATGCGGACTTAGCTGCCATAAAAATAGCGCCGGGCATACCTACCGCGCCACCAATACAGACGACATGCCCAAAACTGCCCTTGTGACTATTAAATTTTCGTTTCTGTAGTTGGGCTTGTATGGGGGATTTTAACCAAGTCGCCGTCGCAATATTTGAATGATTTAAACACTGCTCGATTCCTAAACCAGAAAACAATAACGTGCCACAATAATCTGGACCATCACCAGTAACCAGTCCAACTTTTAGGCCAACGAAGGTGACTGTATAGGTCGCTTTAATTGCAAAATCAACAACATGCCCAGTATCACCGTTTAAACCACTTGGTAAATCGATAGCAATTATTGGGAGTGACAGCGTACTAATAAATTCTAAGGCTACGCGATATTCATCTCTTAACGCTCCATCAAAACCAGTCCCCAATAGTCCATCTATTAACAAACTAGGATGTAATTCATCAACAAGATCTGGCAATTTTTCTAACCCAACTATTGTGCCGCCATGGGATAAAAACGACTGCCGAGCAATTTCTGCGTCTCCTCGAAGTTTAGATTGCGGCTTAGGTGAAAACACAGTCACTGGCATATTAGAGTGATTAATCAAACGCGCAACAACGTATGCATCACCGCCATTATTGCCTGTGCCAGCAAGCACAATAATATGATTAGCATGAGAATATTTAGCAAGAACACAATCAAAAACAGCGTGACCTGCCGCTTCCATCAGTTGGTACATATCTATACCCTGCTGCTCAGCACATTTGATTTCCCCCAATTTTATTTGTTCAGCTAAGTATAGGTTCGATGGTAAAGTGTCTATGGTTTCTTTATATATCATTGGATGTGCAACTATTTTGAGTGCTTCTACAACTAACTATTACCAACTTGCCAAAAATATCAAGATTTGGGGACAGGAACTTGGATTTCAGCAAGTCGGAATTTCGGACATAGATTTAACAAAACATGAAGATAAGTTTCAACAGTGGTTGGATAAAAATTACCACGGTGAAATGGAATTTATGGCTCGCCATGGCACAAAGCGAACTCGCCCATCAGAATTGCTACCCGGAACCGTCTCTATAGTCTCTGTTCGACTTAACTATTTACCCGCTGATGCCAAGTTTGCAGCAACACTTGAAGATGATAATTTAGCTTTTATTAGCCGATATGCTTTAGGCCGTGACTACCATAAACTGGTACGTAACAAATTAAAAAAACTCGGTCAAAAAATTGCCGCGGAAATTGGTGACGAAACACTGAACTTCCGTCCATTTGTAGATTCCGCTCCCGTACTAGAACGCCCTATCGCAGAAAAAGCGGGGTTAGGTTGGGTTGGTAAACACTCACTTATAATAAATGAGGAGGCAGGTAGTTGGTTCTTTTTAGGGGAACTATTTTTACCATTACCTTTGCCTGCCGATATGCCAGTTGAAGAGCAATGTGGAAAATGTGTGGCGTGTATTACAACGTGCCCAACCGGCGCGATTGTCGAACCTTATGTCGTTGATAGCCGAAAATGTATTTCGTATTTAACAATCGAACTAAAAGGGTCAATTCCTGTTGAATATCGACGTGCGATGGGCAATAGAATTTATGGTTGTGATGACTGCCAACTGATCTGCCCATGGACTCGCCAAGGGCAACTAACGAATGAAGATGACTTTACACCAAGGGCACAGTTAACCGCCAAATCACTTTTGGCGTTATGGCAATGGACCGAATCCGAATTTCTAAAAAATACTGAAGGCTCGCCAATAAGACGCATTGGTTTTGAAAGTTGGAGCAGAAATATTGCAATTGCATTAGGAAATGCCGCTTTTTCATTAACCATAGTTAACGCACTACAGCAAAAACAAAATCAGATCAGTGACCTAGTTGATGAACACATTGACTGGGCATTGGCTGAGCAACAATTAAAGTTTGATAAGTTAAATGGTAAAACAGATGAGAAACCGCGGAAGCTTCAAAGACTGATTAAAGCAATAGACATAGGGCTACCTAGAGATGCAAGGTAGGCAAGTAGAAATAACGTGCTCTAAACGAGCACGTTGACAATCATCCAAATTACTGTGGCTCTACGTTCGCCGCTTGTAATCCTTTTTGACCATCTTCAACTTCAAATGACACAGGTTGGCCTTCTTTCAGAGTTTTGAACCCATCACCAACTATTGCGCGGAAATGAACGAATACGTCCTGACCACCGTCATCTTGAGTTAAAAATCCATAACCTTTTGATTCATTGAACCATTTTACTGTGCCTGTCGTCTTAGACATAAAAACCTCTAACTTTATATATTAACTTAAAGCGACACCAATCGTCGCAAATATCCCTAACCAGACAGTGATAATTGCACGGTAACTTTCTAGCTATACAACTCAACGTATCTAAGACGAAACGAATTTTATAAGCATGTATCTAACAGAAGCATCTAACAATGTAATCTGTCTAATTAAAGACCTAATAACGTTACCACAATTGAATTTGAATGCTAATGAATTATCGATGACTGTTAAATTAATTTTTTATTATCTAGCTCTTTTTAATACTCATTTTGCCTAAAAGGCCTGATCCTTTGCGCATTTATAAGACAATTTCGTACTAATATCATTTTGAATTTGGTTGCACTTTGGTGGATTTTTCCTGTTTATCCATCATGTCTAGCTGACGAGAACCACACTTTGCCAATACGTTTTCCCGTTCTTTATTGGTATAACTAGTCCATGCACAAATTTCGGTGATCGTCCGAAAACAACCTAAACAAACATCTTCTGCGTTCAAGCAACAATTACGAATACACGGAGATGAGATTTCCGTCATAACAGTTTTCCTATGAGAAAGGTGCTAAACATCTAAAGTAGAATTAATGGGCAATAAAACTTGTAGCAACATTTTGGTCAGTAAATTCAGTTTCCGCCAAAGCGGGCTTAATTTGCCATTTCACGTCATTACAAAATTCGAGAAAAGAAACAAATAAACTTTGTTCGTCTAGGTCGGCTTCTTCAATATCTTGTTCTTTAACATCCAAAGACAAAATAATAAGAGTATTTCGACTTGTTGGTAAGCTATGGAAAAACAAACTTAATTCATCGCTAGGAACATCACCAATTAATACCGGCATAATCGAAAAATCGGTTAAACACGTTTGTAGATAGGGCAACTGAACTTCAATCCGAGCAGAGTGGTAATGCGCAGTATCATCTGCAACAACAAAAGGTAATTTTTGCAACTGCGTACTTAGGCACTTGTTAATTGGGACTGCACCTAGAGGCGTGGTGAATTGATCACATGCCGGTACATGAATGCCAGTAGACTCGCCTTCTATGCAGCTAATCACAACCACTTGATCGATTACAGAAGACACTTTTGAAAGGTGCCTATAGGCGGCAGCGGTTATCTCACCACAATTTTGTATCGCATTGTGAGGAACGACTAACGCATAGGGCTGTACATTCGCTATTGGGTAAGCCAATAACAACTTGGCTACAACGGTGATGAGCTCATCAGCGTCGGCAGGATAATTATGACCTGCGGCACATGCTGGACGAATGACCATTAAACAACTCTGTCTGTAAACATATAGAATAGTATAGATGACAACGAGATTACAGCTAATTTAAATCGACATTTTCTACGATTCATTTATTCAATGATGACTATCGATTTTTGTAAATATTAATTTTAAGCAGGAAGCAATATACTGCTCACATACCAACTTAGAGGAAAAGATTATGTTTACAGTTATATTTGGTCGTCCAGGATGCCCATATTGCGTTAGAGCGAAAGAGATCGCTGAACAACTAGTTGAACAACGAGACGATTTTAAGTTTCGCTATGTCGACATTCATGCTGAAGGCATTAGTAAAGCGGACTTAGAAAAAACCGTTGGTAAGCCTGTTGAAACAGTTCCACAGATTTTTGTAGACCAAACACATGTTGGCGGTTGCACAGAATTTGAAGCTTACGCAAAAGAAAACCTAGCGTTATATCAATAAATTTGTCAACGTCCTTACGTTAACTGTTAAGGGCGTTTTCATCTATTTATTGTGTAAACAAATTGCATTAACTTGTTGGAAACAATCGTAGTTAAAATGTAACAAATTGAATTTTAGTGTTTTTTATTAAACAAAATATTAAATTATGTCTTCTAAATTAGCTTTTTATTAGTAAAGGCTAAGCTAACGTCTTCGAATTAGCCGCTATATTGTCAATATTATCTTCTATAAACCGTTAAAACTCATGTTAAAAACGGTTGGGATCAGCTATTCTTCGCTTTTTTTACAACTGCCTCAGATATTATGCGATTTCCCGGACGTCGAAAGTACAAACATTATTTCCCTGTTGAACAAAAAGATCCTGTCAGTAACAAGATCGATACCGATGTTTTATTAAAACATCCCTATGTAGTTGGCATTGACCAAACCATAGTTGATATCGAAGCAGATGTGAGCCAAGAATTGCTCGACCAGTTCAGCTTAAAAGTCGGACAGTCGCAATTAGTTGCCCCAGACCTTGCTGAAAAGCTATATGAATATTTACTTGAACAGAAACTAATCACTGATCAACACGCAGGCGGTACGATTGGTAATACACTTCACAACTATTCTGTTTTAGCAGATGACCGTTCGGTGCTCTATGGTGTGATGAGTAAAAACATTCAAGTAGGTAATTACGCCTATCGCTACTTATGCAATACGTCGTCAAAAGTTGACTTGCAACAGTTACAACCCGTCGATGGTGCAATAGGTCGTGCATTCACCTTAATTACACCAGACGGCGAACGTACCTTTGCGATTGACTCCGGTGTGATGAACAAACTGACCCCGGATTTTATCAATGAAGATTTGATTAAAAACGCCAGTGCATTTGTTATCAGCGCCTATTTTACTCGTTGTACAGGTGACGACACATTAGATAAAGCGACTCTTCAGGCTATAGAGTACGCCAACAAACACAATGTCCCTGTTGTACTCAGTTTAGGCACTCGATTTGTCATCGAAGAAAAACCACAATGGTGGCGCGACTTTATCAAGCAACATGTGCAAATTATCGCAATGAATGAAGATGAAGCTGAAGCCCTTGTTGGCAGTAACGATCCACTTATCGCCTGTGAACGAATGTTAGAACTCGTTGACTTAGTGCTTTGCACTGCGGGTCCTGTGGGACTTTATATGGCAGGTTACACCGATGAAAAATACAAACGTGAAACGCAGCGTCCGTTGCTGCCAAGTTCGATTAGCGAATTTAATCGATATGAGTTTTCCCGCCCATTAAGTCGTGCCGTTTGTGATAAACCTATTAAAATCTATTCTTATATCGCACCGTATATGGGTGGTCCTGAAAAAATCACCAATACAAATGGGGCTGGTGATGGCGCATTAGCCGCGTTGTTACATGACATCGCTGCTATTGACTACCACCGCATGAACGTACCAGAGTCGAGCAAACATGTTGTGCCAGCATTAACATACTCGTCGTTGGCTCAAATTTGTAAATACGCCAATCGTGTTAGTTTTGAGGTGTTATCTCAAAGCTCTCCACGTTTATCTAAAGGCTTACCAGAACGCGAAGATAACTTAGAATCGGCTTATTGGCACTAGTTGCTATTTAAGTTCGAGCAGAGTAATTAATACGAAACACCTAATAAAATGCCCACTAAAAATTAGTGGGCATTTTTTTTGATGAATACATTGTTTTTTATAAACTAATTGTTGATTACTAACTGGCCATTTTGCCAACTTTTAACCAAAGGATTGACACCGAACGTATAGGCAAGCTCAGCTGGATGTTCAATTTCCCATAAGCACAAATCCGCTTTTTTACCTACTTTCAACACGCCTCTATCTGTAAGTCCCAGTGCTTTAGCTGCATTTAACGTAACCCCTTTTGTTGCTTCTTCTGGCGTTAACTTAAATTGGGTACATGCCATATGTAACATGAGTTTTAATGAGCATAACGGCGACGAACCTGGATTATAATCACTGCCGATGGCAATGGGGACATTGTGCTCCCGAAGCGCAAAAATAGGCGGTAACTTAGTTTCACTCAATGTATAAAATGCCCCAGGTAATAATACGGCCACAGTGTTTTTATGTGCCATTTGTTTTATGCTTTGCTCAGACAAATACTCCAAATGATCCGCCGATAGGCCATCAAATTCAGCCACTAACTCAGCGCCACTTAAATCACTCAGTTGTTCAGCGTGCAACTTTACAGGCAAACCCAGCTCATCTGCTGCGGCAAATAACCGTGACATTTGCTCTCGTGAAAACCCAATGCCTTCACAAAATCCATCGACCGAATCGGCTAAATCAAGTTCCACGACTTTAGGTAAGCTATCGGTAATCAAATAGTTAATGTAATCATCAGCACGGCCAGCAAATTCGGGAGGCAACGCATGGGCTCCTAAAAACGTGCGTGAAACCGACACAGGCAATTGTGCCTTTAGCTGACTAGCTACACGTAACATTTTGATTTCATTGTCAGTATCGAGACCATAACCTGATTTGATTTCCACTGTAGTTACGCCTTCGGAAATTAGCTGTCTAACTCTCTTTGTCGCACTAACTAATAGTTGTTCTTCATGTGCCGCTCGCGTTGCTCGAACTGTGGACAAGATCCCGCCGCCCTGCTCCGCAATTTGCTGATAACTAACGCCTGTCAACCGCTGCTCAAATTCTTTAGCTCGGGAGCCGGCAAAAACCAAATGGGTATGACAATCAATTAGCCCTGGTGATAAATAGTGGCCATTACCGTCAATAATTTCAGCGGCTTCAAACTCAGGAGCCGTTGACTCTGGGCCTAACCAAACGATATTGCCATGACGTAACGCAATACAACCGTGCTCGATCAAACCATACGACGCCGAGACACTCTCGTCCATCGTCATCAGATTTACATTTTTTATCAGTAAATCAACCACTTGATTTTCAGTCTGTAAATTCATCTAAACAGATCCTTAATTTTTCGTTTGGAATGCAACCATACAACAATTTAAAAGTTGTATATACATCTTTATTGTGGCATTTTCTCATTTAATCGCTAATGTGACAAATTGGATTGAATCAAGTATGGCAGCAAAATTTGAGCTAATAAAAAAATACATCTTAGAAAAGATCGAATCTGGCGAATGGCAAGAAAATGCTCCCGTACCATCAGAAAACAAATTGGCTGAAGAATTCAGTGTTTCAAGGATGACAGCACGCCGTGCATTAGAAGAATTAAGCCAAAAAGACATTTTGGTGCGAACGAAAGGTTCAGGTACTTACGTAGCTTCGTTAAAGTCTCAAGGCTCCATGTTTGAAATTCGTGATATCGCAGATGAGATAAAAGAGCGAGGTCATGAATATTCTGCAACAGTTATTGAACTGGGTGAAATCGATGCAATTGCAGCCACTGCTATTGCCCTTGATGTAAAAATAGGGGCGCAAGTACACCATTCAGTCATCGTTCATAACGAAAACGGCAAGCCTGTGCAAGTGGAAGAACGATTTGTGAACCCTGAAATGGCCCCCGATTATTTAGGTCAAGACTACACTGAAATTTCGCCGCACGAATATCTATCGCAAGTTGCACCGCTAACCGAAGCACGTCACACGATAGAAGCCATATCTTCAACCCAACAAGTATGTGATTGGCTAAAATTAGTGAAAGAAGAACCTTGTTTGCAACTCATTAGACGCACTTCAAGCAAACAAGGCGTTGTGTGCTTCGCACGAATTATCTATCCGGGTTCTAGCTATCGACTAAGTGGACAACTGACCTTTCCCGACAATTAAAAACCCTGATAAAGCAAAATACCCATGACGTTCTACAACAATAGTTTGGTAAAAATAACAATAATAAAACCAATTTTACCCCTCTAAAAAGAGAGAATAAAATATGAAAAATGAAAGATTAGACCCAACTCGCAATATCAAAGCCCCTACCGGCTCAACTATCACAGCGAAATCTTGGTTAACAGAAGCAGCCAAACGCATGTTAATGAACAACCTAGATAATGACGTTGCTGAACATCCGCAAAACCTCGTCGTATACGGTGGTATTGGACGAGCTGCGCGTGATTGGCCGTCGTACGACAAAATTATAGAAGTATTAGATCAACTCGAAAATGATCAAACTTTACTGGTTCAATCAGGTAAACCAGTTGGCGTGTTTAATACTCACGAAAACGCGCCTAGAGTATTAATCGCAAACTCCAACATAGTGCCGCATTGGGCCAACTGGGAAACCTTCAACGAACTCGACAAAAAAGGCTTGATGATGTACGGCCAAATGACCGCGGGGTCCTGGATCTACATTGGCTCTCAAGGCATAGTCCAAGGGACTTATGAGACATTTGTTGCAATGGCAAAACAACACTTTAATGGTGAAGCCAAAGGACGTTGGGTATTAACTGGTGGACTCGGTGGCATGGGTGGCGCACAGCCTTTAGCAGCAACTATGGCGGGCTTTTCAGCGCTGGTAGTGGAATGTGATGAATCACGCATTGATTTCAGAATTAACACCCGATACGTCGATAAAAAAGCGACAACGCTAGATCAAGCATTATCCATGATAAATGAGGCAACCAAAAACGGCGAAGCCATTTCAGTTGGCCTTTTAGGTAATGCTGCAGATATTTTCCCTGAGCTAGTAAAACGCGGCATAACCCCGGATATCGTCACCGACCAAACTTCTGCTCACGACCCACTTAATGGTTACTTACCCATTGGCTGGACAATGGAACACGCTAAAGAAATGCGTCTAAAAAACGAAGCTGCCGTCGTTAAAGCCGCAAAGCAATCCATGGCAGTTCAAGTTCAAGCTATGTTGGATTTGCAATCTGCCGGTGCTGCGACCACAGATTACGGTAACAACATCCGTCAAATGGCATTAGAAGAAGGTGTCACCAACGCGTTTGACTTCCCAGGATTTGTACCGGCTTACGTGCGACCACTGTTTTGCGAAGGCATAGGGCCATTCCGTTGGGTGGCGTTATCTGGTGATCCGGAAGATATCTACAAAACAGACGCTAAAGTAAAAGAACTTATTCCGGATAATCCACACTTACACAATTGGTTAGATATGGCACGTGAACGAATTCAATTTCAGGGATTGCCTGCTCGCATCTGCTGGATTGGGCTAAAAGACCGTGCGCGTATCGCACTGGCCTTTAACGAAATGGTGAAATCAGGTGAATTATCGGCACCTGTAGTTATTGGCCGTGACCATTTAGACAGCGGTTCGGTTGCCAGTCCAAACCGCGAAACCGAAGCCATGTTAGATGGCTCAGATGCGGTTTCTGATTGGCCATTATTAAATGCCTTATTAAATACAGCAGGCGGTGCAACATGGGTTTCTCTTCATCACGGTGGTGGTGTTGGTATGGGCTTTAGTCAACATTCTGGTGTTGTAATTGTCGCCGACGGTACAGATGAAGCCGGTAAACGAATCGCCAACGTGTTATGGAATGACCCAGCGACTGGCGTTATGCGACATGCCGACGCGGGATATGACATCGCAAAAACATGCGCAAAAGAACAAGGGCTTAATCTGCCGTCCATCGACCTTTAGTTCAGGCGAGGTTATCGAACGATTCGATTAATTCAATACGCTCACTCAATAATGTGAGCCATAAGATTTAAAAAGGTTACCCAATGTACACACTAAAATTGTCACCAGGTACGTTAACATTAGAACAAATGCGCCGTATATTTGATTCTCCAACGCAACTTGAATTAGACCCCGCTTGTTTTGACGCCATCAATCAATCGCAAAAAGCAGTACAACAAGTGATTGACGAAGACCGTGTTGTTTACGGCATTAATACCGGTTTTGGTTTGCTGGCAAATACCCGAATTTCAAAAGAAGAGTTAGCGGTTTTACAGCGGAAAATCGTCTTGTCTCATGCAGCCGGTACTGGCAAGTATTTGTCGGATCGTGTTGTCAGACTCATGATGGCCCTTAAGATTAATTCACTTGCACGTGGCTATTCCGGGATTCGTTTACAAGTCATTCAAGCCCTCATAACCTTACTTAACCATGAAGTATACCCATGTGTTCCTGAAAAAGGCTCTGTTGGCGCATCAGGTGATTTGGCGCCGCTAGCGCACCTTGTACTGCCCCTATTGGGCGAAGGGGAAGTGACCATAAACGGTAAAATCCACACAGGTTTAGAAGGCATGAAATACGCTGGCCTAGAGCCAATCGAACTTGCTCCAAAAGAGGGGTTAGCGCTATTGAACGGCACGCAAACGTCTACGGCATTGGCACTTCAAGGTTACTTTTTTGCTCAAGACTTACTTGCATCGTCAATTATGATTGGCGCAACTACAGTAGAAGCGGCGATGGGTTCGCGCTCACCATTTGACGAACGAATTCACTTAGCCCGTGGACAACAAGGACAAATCGATATTGCCGCGGCATTTAGAGATGTCCTTGGGGACGGCTCAGAGGTCGGCAACTCTCATGTCAATTGCGAAAAAGTCCAAGACCCTTATTCACTTCGTTGCCAACCGCAGGTGCTAGGTGCGTGTTTACAACAGATAAGAAATAGCGCTGAGGTATTAACGATAGAAGCAAACGGGGTAACTGACAACCCGCTCATTTTTATCTCTGATGAAAGTACCGATATTATCTCAGGTGGTAATTTTCATGCTGAACCTATCGCTATGGCCGCCGACAATATGGCACTAGCGATTAGCGAAATTGGGGCATTATCAGAGCGTCGAATGGCGATGTTGATAGATTCAAACCTCAGCAAATTACCCCCATTTTTAGTTGAAAACGGCGGGCTAAATTCAGGCTTTATGATTGCTCAAGTTACTGCGGCGGCACTGGCTTCTGAGAATAAAACATTTGCCCACCCGGCCTCTGTAGATTCTTTGCCAACCAGTGCTAATCAAGAAGATCATGTATCAATGGCAACTTTTGCAGCCAGACGTTTATCTGACATGGCTGAAAATACCTTCACGATCTTAGCTGTAGAATGGTTAGCGGCATGCCAAGGCCTTGATTTTAGAACCCCACTAAAATCCTCAAAATTAGTGGAAATAGGCAAGTCTCGATTACGAGCTGTTGTGCCATTTTACGACGAAGATCGTTATTTCGCACCGGATATGGAAAAAGCAAAACAGTTATTGCAAGCACGCGCCCTCGCAGATTTATTGCATTAAACTGGTATTCATAAAACCATTATCATCCGTAAAAAGGCACAACTATGGTTGTGCCTTTTCTATTTTAATACTTAGATCCACTTCCCAACTGGAACTTTAGGCTGAAACAGTACTGTGCAATTCAAAAATACGTAAAATCAGTCCCTAGTTTCTTCAAAAACATAAACCAAAAAATGACAAATGGAGTAATATCTACGCTTATTTTTCCAATGATGCTTCCCCGCACTAAAAACAAGGATACTTCAAGGACATTATGTCTAGAAAACGCCAAATGATTGATGCCATCAAACTAGGTTGGCCAATCTCATTACAAAACACATTAGTGACTTTACTTGGCATGATCGACGTTATCATGGTCAGTCATATAGGCGATGCTGCCATTGGTGCCGTAGGCCTCGGCAATCGCGTTTTATTTGTTGTTATGGTAATAATTTTTGGCCTCAGTTGGGGGGTCGGGATTTTATCTGCGCAGTACTACGGTGCGCAACAAACCCATAAAATAAGACGAACCATTGTTATTGGATTTTCAATCTCTGTCGTTGCCCTACTGCCTATAATTATTGCTAATTACTTTTTTGCCAGTGACATTATAGGCTTTGGTTCTACCGATTCTGAAGTCATTGAGCTAGGCACGACGTACCTATGGTTAGCCGCACCAAGCCTCATTTTTGTTGCGGTTATTCAGATCCTTGAAAATGCTTTGCGAAGTGTTAACCAGGTAAAATTGCCATTACTGTTTAGTGTTGTCGCAATAATTCTTAATATTGTTTTAAACCTGTGGTTAATTAACGGTGGTTTTGGCGTCCCAGCTATGGGAGTTGCAGGTGCGGCCTTGGCAACAACGATATCAAGAGGTGTACAAGCGGTTGTTATGGTCGTTATGTTAGTCAAAATGGACCACTTCTTGGCCGTTCGATTAACTGATTTTTACCAAGCCAATGATTTAAAAGAATGGCGTAAATTGATTATTCTTATTGTGCCTATGATGTTTAGTTTTGGCGTGTGGGCATTAGGTTCATTTTGTTATCAGTTAATCTTCGGTCGACTTGGAACAAATGAACTCGCCGTAATCAGTATGTTACTGCCATTAGAAGGCATGTTTTTATCACTCTTTTTTGGTATTGCTGCGGCATGTTCAATTACCATTGGCCAACATTTAGGGGCGGAACGAAATCAACAAGCCTGGGAAGTTGCCAAAACATTTACCTTTCTATCACCGCTTGTAGCCATAGTTATTGGATTGATTGTCATGGCTTTTCGGGATTTAATATTGTCTCCCTATGAAGGCGTGTCGCCCGTTACGTTAGCAATGTCTCATCAAATATTTTTCATCATTGCCGGTTTTGCGTGGTTGAAGGTGATTAATTTAACCCTTGCGATGGGAGTCCTTCGTGCAGGTGGGGATAATAGATATTGTTTAATAACGGATACAACCTGTATGTGGCTGATCAGTTTGCCACTTACATGGCTTGCCGCATTTTATTGGCACCTTGACTTCAAATGGGTTGTTTTAATTTCTTATTCAGAAGAATTAGCTAAAGGTGTAATGTTTGGTTGGCGGATGCGCAGTAAACGCTGGATCCGCAACCTAACACATTAATCAATCGTTTAACTTTGTACCTGTTTCCGGCTCAGTTGGGGAAAAGTATCGTTTAATTAAATATGCGGTACCAACCCCACTGACAAATCCCCAGAAATGCGCAGCCCAAGATATATATGGGTTAAAGCTCAGTATCGATAAAACCGCACCACCAAATAGAAACAACGAGACAATCGCAATGGCCCAGCTTTTAATGCTTGGATGAAAAAAAGCGTATCCAAACAAAAATCCTAATAAACCATAAACTAGACCTGATGCGCCAACTACAACACCCGCCTGAGCAAATAACCAAGTCCCGATGCCAGATCCAATAACGCTAAATAACATAACTAATCGAGCACGTTTACTGCCAACTGCCATTCTCACCAATATGCCTGTACCCAGCAGCGCAATACTATTTGAAACAATATGACCGATACCACCATGCAGGAACGGTGAAAATATCATGCCGAATAAACCATCTAGGCGCCGAGGACGAATACCAAACTGATTTAGACTTATACCCACCAATAAAACATCAATAACAAAAACAGCCCACATAATTGCTAAAAGAATAAAGATATCTTTAGGGATGATTTTTTTTGTCATCGATTAGTCCAATTGCTTAATGATTTCAGCTAATGCCACATCTTCTACATCTAATACTTGTACAATGGCAACAAATAAATCGGCAGAAAACATTCCTTTACTCACTTTACTGCGCAGATTTTCAGGCGTCATTACAGTGCCAACGACTTCCAATTTCTCTGCTAAATCATTGTATTTTAATCCTTTTAGCATCATAGCTGAACGTATATATCTGGCAATGGCTTGCTTATAGGGCGTCATTGCTTTTCGATTATTCACACTTTGAGTTTGATCCATCTCACAACCTTCTATTGAAATAGTGTGATCCAGTCTTAATATTGATGGTATAGACTGATCACGTTTCAGAACATAATTTATAACACAAAAAAGAATCAATTCGCAATTTTTGTGTTTCTTTATTGACATAACAAAACATAGTGTTATATTCGTGACCTATGTTACACAAACATATTAAGGAAGCTAACATGAGCTGGAGTAACACAACTTTAAAAGATCTCGCCCAAGAACAGTCCAACTGGGTTGTTGAAGCAGAAGGCGATTGCCTAACAATTGCAAATGACGAAGGCATTGATGCTTTTGTCTATGTCGGAAATCAACAAATTATTGTTGAAACAGCTTTGTTTCCGGCCAGCGATGTATCAGATGTAGCCGCTTTAGATGCGCTTATTCTGCGTTCACATCACTTACTGCCGTTAACCGCTATATGCATTAACAAAATAGGCAACGAAGATTACTACGTCGCATTCGGCGCATTGTCCGTCGACAGTAAAGACTCTGTAGTAATAGAAGAAATTGAAACACTATTTGCCAATACAGGCGAGTTTTTAGATTTATATAACCAATACCTGACACAGGAGCACGCAGCATGAGCTTAAAAAAATTATGGAACGCATTACGTGGTGCAGCAAACGAAGGTATCGAAGCCGTTGCTGATAGCCAATCAATTCGCATTTTGGATCAAGAATTACGTGATGCAAAATCAGAACTTCGTGCTTGTGACGAAAACCTAACAAAGATTATGGCCAAACGTAAAATGGCAGAATCGAAAGTTAAAGCGTTACAAAATGACGTTGCGACTTACACTGATCACGCAATAGCAGCGAGCGAAAAAGGCGATGAAGCATTAGCGATTGAATGTGCAGAACGAGTAGCTGATTTAGAAAACTCGTTAACTACTGAACAACAAATTTTGGCTGGCTTTACGTCATCTGAAAAAACGTTAAAAGCTAATATAAGCAAAGCTAAACATAATGTTCGTCGTATGGAACAACAAATCGACCAAGTGAAAGCGACAGAATCTGTGCAAAAGGCACAAGTTGCTGTATCTAGCAGACACATGGGCGCCAACAGCAAAGTAAAAACAGCTTTGGATAGTTTAGAACGTATAAAAGACAAACAAGCTCAGCGCAGTGCCGAACTTGAAGCCGCTGAAGAGTTAGCTGAAGAAGAGTCAGGTGGCGATTTAGAAAACCGTTTAAAACAAGCCGGCATAAGCCCAGGTGGTGACAAAAGCGGTAGTGACAAATTGGCTGAATTGTTAGCCAAGAAAAAAGCGTAATTGCGATTAAACTTAAAAAGCAGCCTAGATCACTCTATGCTGCTTTTTTTGTGTTATAAGAATAGTTGTCTAATCAAGAGAGAACATTATGTTTAGCAAATTATTTGGCAAGTCAAAAGAAAAAGCCAAAGTAGCAACGCCGGAAATAATGGGCCTGCGCATTGGCGGCAGTTTTGACATCGACCCACTGTTGTTACGACTATCAGAAAGCGAACTGATTACAGATGGCTGCGCACCAACTCACATTATCCAAGCTGCTGGTTTGGTCGATATGGACGGTACTTTTGTTTTTCGATTTTATACCGACGACGACGCATTTCTCCAAGTCATCGCCGAAGGTGGTAAAGAAGAACACAACATTATTGATGTTAAATTATTCCACTTTTACGATACGCAAGACATCCCAACCCAAGAATTATGGGACGATTTGTTGAAAAACAAAATTGGTCAACCAAGCTATCAATTACTCGACCATACGTTTGAGCGAGTCTGGACGTCCGCTGGTACTTATCATAATCCAGTTCATATGTGTGAAAATACATTTGACGAAAATGGCGAGTCGAGTGAAACAGATCAGTTTACGATGTTGTTCGAGCGACCAATTTCGAGTAATAATACAGAATCATTATTTTTGTCAGCTGAAGAAAAATTAGAACCTGGCGGTTATTTAAGTCGTTGCCTAGTGATGAGCACCGGGATAACACTTTCTGCGACACAAATACAAATTCACGGTTAGAAAAACAACAGTTTAAACAAGGAACCAACATGGAACATCAAGACTTACTTAGCGGCGTGATTAATTTCGCACTCTACTTTAGCGTATCGATTGCATTTTTACTTATCTTCAAGTTTGCATATACGTTAGTGACACCTCACGACGAATGGCGTCTAATTAAAGAACAAAAGAGTACGGCTGCAGCAATTGGATTTGGTGGTGCTATTCTAGGTTTTTCTCTTGCACTCGCGGGCGCTGCAACCAACTCAATTTCAATTGTCGACTACGCCACTTGGGCCTTAATTGCATTAGTTGCGCAATGTTTGGCCTTTGCCATTATCCGCTTTGGATTTATGCCTAAAATTGTACAACGCATAGAAGACAACGAAGTGAGTGCTGGCATCATGCTAGGCGTAGTTAACGTTGCAATAGGCGTATTAAATGCGGCTTGCATGAGCTACTAAGGAGACCGATATGAAACGGACGAAAATTATCGATCTCAGCGCTATGCGCAAAATTAAACCGAGCTATCTAGTTAAGCCAATTACTTTGGCCGTGGCCGCTGCGATGTTATCTGCATGTGGTGGTGGAAATTCGCAAGAAGTGACATTTGTTAAATCTGTCGATGATTGTGTTAGCAATACCGACTTTACGTTAGCACAGTGCGAAGTGGCTTATGAAAAAGCCCTTGAAGAAGCTGAAAAAACAGGGCCAAAATACAAATCGATGGCCTCATGTGAATCTGAGTTTGGTCCACAACAATGTTTAACTGACCGTTCAGGTTCGTTTTTCATGCCATTTATGGCGGGTTTCATCGTTAATCAATTGTTATTCGACCGCAGTAGAAACTACTACGGTGGTTCGTATAATCCAGTCTATCGTTACAACCGCCCTTATTCTCGTTATCACGACACACTTATGCTTTCCGACGGTACGTCAATTGGTAAGTACGGTAAAAATAAGTTTAAGGTAAGTAAATCAGCAACATCACCTAAACCCAAAATCACAAAGACGGTTTCACGTGGTGGTTTTGGCTCGGTTGCTTCTGCCAAATCAAGTTGGGGCGGTGGTAAATCATCAAGCTCTAAAGGTTGGGGCGGTTAATGCTTCGGCAGGATATTAAACAAAGAAAAGAATGGCAAAAAAAAGCGGCTGAATTCGGGTTTAAATTTCACACAATGCACGGTGAAACTTACTGGGACGAATCTGCTTTTTACCAATTTTCGTTGAACCAAATCGAAAATGATTTAGAGCAACCGACCGAAGAAATTCATCAAATGTGCCTCGAAGTTGTTAATCAGGTTGTTCACGACGAAGAATGGTTAACTAAGTTTAAACTGCCACCGAATCAATGGGAGTTTATTCGTGACTCCTGGTTAAATGGCGACCCTAGTTTATACTCGCGCCTCGACTTTGCTTATGATGGAAAAAATCCTGCAAAACTTTATGAAAACAACGCCGATACACCAACCAGTATTTACGAAACTGGATTCTGGCAATGGCTGTGGTTGCAAGATAATGTCGACGGAGGCAAGTTAAATCGTGGCGCCGATCAATTCAATAGCCTTCAAGAAAAATTGGTAAATCGATTTTTTGACCTGCAAGTATTAACCCCAAACCGCACCTTACATTTTGCCTGTTGTAAAGACACCGAAGAAGACCGCGGAACAGTTCAATATTTAGAAGACTGTGCAAATGCCGCAGGAGTTAACTGTAAATTTGTCTATGTTGAAGACATCGGGGTTGATAAAAATGGCAACTTCACTGACCTAGACAACCAAGTTATTACCTGGATGTTTAAGCTGTATCCTTGGGAGTTTATGATGGCCGAAGAGTATGGTCAGTTTCTTGGCACAAACAACATTCGATGGATTGAACCGCCTTGGAAAGCCGTACTTTCAAATAAAGCCTTGATGCCAGCTCTTTGGAAAATGTTTCCAGATCACCCGAATCTTTTGCCATCTTTTTTTGAAGATGAGCTTAACAAAGCTGCAAATTTTTCAAGTTTAGTTAAAAAGCCGCTATTTTCTCGAGAAGGTGCAAATATCTCTATTATAAACGGTGGAAAAGAAAAAACAGAATCTGACGGTCCCTACGGAGACGAAGGCTTTATCTACCAAGCAACTCATTTTTTACCTAAGTTTTCAGATAATTACACATTAATTGGAAGCTGGTTGGTAGACGATACCGCCGCTGGGATTTCCATCCGTGAAGATAAAAGCCCGGTCACTCAAGATATGAGCCGCTTTTTACCCCATATAATTCTAGGCTAATTAAGTAATTTGGCCTAGAATAAAAAATAAGCATGTAGCTATCTAGTTAGATATAAACGGTTGCGGAAAAGGACATCTCAGTTGGTTAAAGTTAAAACAAAGTATTTTTTTCTTTTTACTTTCATTTCTTCATTGATTTTTGTTAATCAATGTTTCGCTTCAGACCATCCCCTAAAAAATATTCCTTGTTGGTTAACCGACCTTTCCTCTACGCCTGGTCATAGTGTTTATGGTGTCGCAAGAAGCTTCAGTGCCTCCGCTAAAGCACCAGAACATTTTGCAAAATTGAACGCAATAAACAATTGGCAACTGGCCAATGGCTTATCAAAAATAACTACAAAACAAGTTTTAACCGATTTAGACGAGTATTACACTGGTAAAGACATGCTCTATTTCAACGACGTATTTACCGACAAGGGCAATATCTACGCCCTAGTGTCAGATCAAAAACTCACGGTTAAACCGGCTCGAAATTGTAATGTCGATGAATGTAATTTAGAAAGTTGTGAACCAAATTGGTTGTGCAGTGGTCAAAGTAATGACATTACTTTGCTAGGGATCTCAGCTCCGGCTGTACATCCTAACGATCCACTTAAACATATGATCGATAATGCACAACAACTTGCCCGTACAGTCAATCTTGCCCATGTAAAAGGCGAAACATTTTTACTCAATATTGACAGTACGTATGTTAAGACATCTAACCTGCAACAAACTTTTAAAATAGATGAACTTGATCATCAGGTAAACCCTGTTAAAGTTGGAAAAATGTGCCATTATAAAAGCACATTGATCAGTGAGATATCTTTTACCTATGGTAAAGTTTATCGAGGACATGACTGGTTAAATACACCTAACATAGGTGGAGTTACCGGGGCCATTGGCCATGCGAAAGGAATAACGTCAACTGGTAGAATGAGCGATTTGCTAAACTTAGCTGCTCGCCGCGGACTGTTTGCCCTTGCAAAAGCAAAGAATATCAATGTTGAAAACGACGTAGAAATGTCAATTTCGAATAGTGGTTTTTACTCTCTGATACGTAAAACACATCAGACAACGGAATCGCTCATTTCGGCTTATGTAGCTGATATGAAGATGGAACTTAACGAGAAAGTTCAACCTGAAATATATATTTGGTTATTAGAAAATAAGGGTACATTATGAAACACACAGTTAAATTGGCGACGGCGCTAACTCTCTCTGCACTTTTAGCAGCATGTGGCAGCACACCTGCAGACAACATGGCAGAATTAAACAAAAACATTCCTGAGTGGGTTTTAAACCCAGTTCTTGAAGATGGTATCGCATCATCAGTTTGTGTTGCATCATCAGGTCATATGTCAACAGACAAAGCTCAAGCAACAGCATTAGCTCGTGCAGAGTTAGCGCAACAGATTAATACACGTGTACGTGCGATGGATAAAACCTATCAAGAACGTATTAATGTAGGTGACCAAGCTCAAGTGGGTCAAACATTCACGTCAGTGTCAAAACAGATCACAAACCAATCATTAACAGGGTCACGTGTAATCAAAACAGCTTACGCTAACTTTGATGGCAAAAACCAATTATGCGTATTAACTGCAATGGGTTCTTCATCAACTAAAGAGTTGTTTGATAATATCCTTAAAGCCAGTGAGCGTAATATTTCTGTAAACCAAGAGCAGGTTCTTTATCAAGAGTTTAAAGCGCAAAAAGCGCAAGAAGAACTTGAAGCTGAACTTGAAAAAATGCAATAAAATGCATCACTATTAAGGGGTCCACGACCCCTTAATACTTTTGACTGGAATATATTGTGAAAACACTCTTTGGCTTAATCGCCTTTACAGCTTTATTTGCCACTATCGTTTATGCTCAACCTCCACAAGTATTGGGTAACGTTGTAGATATTGACGGGAAAGTGACCATTCACAATGAAGGTTCTCCACGTGGTAAAAGAATCAAAAAAACGCCTCAAGACATAGAACTAAACCAATTTGTTCGAACTTATGCTAATTCAAAAGCACGCGTGACTCTAACAGATAATTCCAAGATATTAGTCACAGAAAGCTCCACTTTAGAATTCCAAGATGATCAAAATATCGTTGTAAACGAAGGTAAAATTTTATTTTCGATCAATAAACGCGAAGCAACGCGATCACTAAATGTCATCACAAAAACAGCCGTTATAGGTGTTAAAGGCACACGCTTTTTGGTTGAAACTCGTGGTGATGAAGCATTTTTGCATTTAGAAGAAGGCGAAGTTGAAGTTAAATCACTCGCTGAAGAGTTTGACGACTACAAATCTGAATATGAAGCGTTTAAAAAACAGTACATGAAAGAGTTTAGCGACTTCAAAAAATCGATTACGATTACCTCAGGCACCTCTCTAAGCTTAGGAAATAAAGGATTATTGGAAGTCCCTACGCCAGATAAAATCCAATTATTGTTTGATGAATTAGATGCCGAGTTTGAATCAGACCCAGTGCAAAATGATATAGAATCTAGCTTAGAAAATGATGCTAAAACAACCCCAGAAGATGGCTTATTACATTAGTAGCCTACCCCTCTTATTTCCCGAATTAGCATTTAATTGTCTACGGAGTTAGGCAGTGATGAGAGCACAATAAAAGAGCCTCTATATGTGTTTCCGTAAACAATTTTAACGGCCAGTATGACATAGCGAAGAAGATTGTTTTGCTGATTGAAGATACAAATTAGCTGCCTAACAGCAGCTAAAAAAGATCCTATTGTCTATTTGACGGGAGAAGGTTCATATGTGTTATGTAGCGGTAACAAATTATTACGAATCTTCTTTTTCGTAATTATCCATGGCTTGCTTAATTTTTTTCTTTTCCCATTTTTCACCAAAAGGTTTGAATACTATATAACCATGCGCTCCGATGATTAAAGCGAAAGATATGGCGCAAGAAATTAATGCCCCTAAGTTTTCCCCACCGTTATAATTTGGTACGAAAAAAAGAATAAAAACTCCTAACAAAAAGAATGACAGAAGATAAAATTCTTTTTTTGATTGCACTTCAGCCTTAGCTGCTTTTTCTAACTTTTCTCGCTCAAATTCAACTGGTATTTCATGGGATCTATTTTCGCAATGGTTTTTACTTTTTAATTCATTTATATCGACATTAAATACCGATGCTAAAGCTTTCAATGTTTCAACACCAACACTTTCGCCTTTTTCGGCACGTTGAATTGTTCTAATATTTAAACCACTTAGTTGGGCAAGCTGCTCCTGAGACCAATTATTCTTTTGTCTTAAAGACTTCACATACATAACCATTGTCCATTAGATCTATATTATTGCCTAATCATAGCTGAAGATTAACCTGTCGGTAACGACAAACGTATGACAAAAGTACGACTGTGCCCGCTTTAGCTACATACGCTTACTTAAGCGGAAAAATATAGTTGGCTAAAATGTTGAACGAAGTGAAAACAGGCAACTGTATTTTTTCCGTTTGAAGTTCTTGTTACTTATTGAACCTTCTCCCCGAAGTTTAGCTTTTAGCTAAACTTCAAGGCGACCAAACCAAAAGGAGAAAGCTCAA
>NZ_JAUORW010000021.1:0-68455 GCF_030548245.1 Psychrosphaera sp. 1_MG-2023 | reverse complement strand
ACTCTCCTGCGCCAAATTATTACGCAGACACCCACCGTTGTTTTAAGCTTCAAACGCTCCTGCGCCAGTTTATAACGCAGACACCCACCAAGGTTTAATGCTGAACATCTACCTCTTGCCCATCGGTGAGTCGCTCAGCGCCGCGAATTGCTATTTTGTCGCCTTCGTTTAGTTCATGATCTGAAAGTTTAGGGTAAATTTCAATATATTCATCGTGCCCACTTCCCGTATCGACAGGAATAGTAACGGCTTTATTATTTTCATCAATTTTTACAATATGTATTCCGTTTTTTCTAATAATGAGTGCATCACGATTTATCAACTTCACTAAAGTTGAATCTTGGAATTCAACTCTAACATCAACTAATTCTCCTGAAGCCCATTTAGCAGCATCTGCTCCAAGCAACAACGCTCTAATTTCAAATGTTTGAGAGCGAGTATCTGTTTGTGGAATAATCGATGTTACTTTACCAGTTGTGGTTTTATTAGCTCCGAGAGTTTCACCATTCAAAAATACGTTTTGGTCAATAGCGGCGTGGTTTAAGTATTTAATTGGCAAAAATAATCTCACTTCCTGCTTAGTCAGATCTAAAAGGTGAACAAGTTTATCTGCACGGTTTATTTCACTACCTGGTTTTTCAAATCGTATGCCGACAACGCCTGTAAACGGTGCATAAATTGTCGCACGTTCAATTTGGTTTTCTATTTGTTCTAATTTATTACGAGCAAGATCAATATCAGACTTTGCAAGATCAAGTTTATTTTTAGTTAGGTCAATTTGATATTGTGCTGTGGCATCGGTATTAGCCAATGATTGATAGCGTGCCAGTTCAATTTTTTGAAAATCAACATTTACCTGTGCGCGATCAATAATCAACAATTGCTCTGAACGACTTAACTTTAAAGGTTTCAAGTCAAATTTCGCAACTATATCGCCTTTATGCAATAACATTCCAGGTTCTGCGACATACTCTAATCTACCAGAAATACCAGACGTTAATGTTACATCGCGTTTACCTACTATAGTACCGTGAACATCCACGGTTGCTTGAAAGCTTTTTTCCTGGATATGGTCAACTTTCACTGGCACAGATGCACTCGTTGAAGTAAATGAAGTGGCCATAAAGGCGATGAATAACATGGCATTATAAAAACTTAACTTATTCATTAACTTACCTATTTCCCAATTTTTTGTCATATGTTTGTAAGGTTTGGTTAGCATGTATTTCGCCTTATAAATTGCTGCAGAAAGCACGACTGGATTAACATCAAGACTAACCATTTACGATTGAATAATCGGTATATCACCGCCTTGTTTTGTCGCTACCAGACTTCCGCGTGGCGTAAGCAACAATAAGCTTGGCATAAGTATTAATGTAAATGCTGCACTAATAGCCATCCCACCTACAATAACGGTAGCTAATCCTCTATATATTTCAGAGCCTACTCCAGGCATTAACATAAGTGGTAACATTCCGAACAAGCTTGTCAACGTGCTCAAATAGACTGGCCTGGAGCGAATTAACACCGCCTTTTTAACAGCATCTCTTATTGGTAACCCTTCCTTCTCTGCAACTCGGGTCTGATCAACCAGTAAAATGGCGTTATTAACCACTAGTCCTAGCAAAATAATAAAGCCAACCATAGTTAATAAATCCAATGACTGAACCGTAAAAATATTTAATATTGCCATTGCAATAATGCCACCAGCGATTGCCATCGGCATAACTAGCAACACCAGCAAACTATCCCCAGCAGACTTAAACAAAGCAGTCATCAGCAAGAACAAAATAAACAACGCCAACGCAAAGTTAATTGCCATGTCTTGAATTGCAGAATTCATTTTTTGCGCATTCCCTCCCAGAATGACACTAGCGTCCCCTTCCAATGTGCTACTAAGTTTTTCGATAACTTGATGAGTCAAGATAACTTGAGCTTCCTGTAAGGACATATCTTCTGGTGGCGTAACTTGAATCGAAACTGTTCGTTTCCCATTGATTCGTCTTAACTGAGAAGGACCAACGGTTCGAGTAATTGTTGCTAATTCACCTATTGTTTGGACACCTGCGTCAGGCGTGAAGATAGGCAAAGTAGCTAGCTCTTCCGGCGAGGACCACGTGTTTGATCTCAGAATAACATTTAGCCTCTCGTTACCATTGAAGTATTCATTAACAAACATCCCACTTGTAAATGCTTGAATCGCCTGCGCTACATCTCGTCTGCTCAATCCTGCCTGTGTGATCCTGCGATCATTAGGTTCAATCCGAAGTTCTGGCTCTGACATATCTAGCGCTGGAAATGGCTGAGCAGTTGCACCAGGCATCGTATCAGAAATCAAAGAAATCCCTGTTTTAGCCACATCAAATAAGTGCTCCAAATCAGAACCGGTTAAGTCAATGCTAATCATCCTTCCGTTACCACCATTTGCAACTTGGATCATTGAGCCTCTAAATAGAAATACTTGTGTATCTGGTAAATCTGCAAATATTTCTTTTCTTGCCACATCCATCAACTCAACAACTTTTGTAGGGTCATCTGAATAAACAAAGCCACCGGCATTTGCCCCAAACACATAAAAGTTAAAATCCTTAATCCTTGGCTGTTTTTCACCTAAATAGTAAGGCATTAATCTTTTTTTGACCCTACTAGCAATCTCTTCTTCCATAAATTCAATATTGCCACCAGGTGGGGTAATTAGACTATAAAAGAATCCATCTGTAGGTGCTCGAGGCATGAAGTCGGTTTTTGGCAATAACAAAAAAACAACAACGACAGATCCTACTAATATGCTAGACACCCACCCTATTTGTTTTAATTTTGTATTAGTTAATTTATCTATTAAATTAGCCAATTTCGTCCAGTAAAGAGCAAACCTATCCTTTTCAGAAAAACCAGAAAATAAATATTGATTAGCTATAGGTATTATTGTTAAAGCACTAATTAGTGATGCAACAACTGCGATTGAAAGCGTGAGAGCCAAATCAGAAAAAAGTTGCCCTTCTATTCCAGCCATAAATAGTATCGGTAAAAAGATTGCAACACTTGTTGATGTTGACGCAAATAACGCCCCAGAAACCTGTGTCGCCCCACGAATTACGGCTTTTTTATTAGAAAGTCCTTCAGACTTTAGCCTAGAAATATTTTCCTGAACGATTATGGCTGCATCTAAAACCAAACCAACTGAAAACGCTAAACCAGCTAGTGATATTACATTTATTGTTCTATCAAATGCGCCCAATGCTAAAAAGGCCATCATCAATGAAACAGGAATTGTCGAAGCAATTACCAAGGTCGGTTTTATCCCTCTAAAAAACAAATACAGGATGCCCAAAGCTAACAAGACACCCAAACCTAAATTGCTCTTGACTAAGTCCAATGCATTTCGAATGTGAACAGAAGCGTCGTAACTTAGCTCTATACTAAGTCCCTCCTTCCCCAAAGCCCCATTATTAAGCTCATCAATTGCTTGGTTTATTCCATCTAAAACCGCGACCGTGTTAGATTCATTAGTACGAGATATCGTAATATAGTAGGCTGGTTTGCCATTACGTAACGTTAATGACTGCCTATCTGTATAGGTTTCACGAACCGTGGCAACGTCTCGCAGGTAAATAGGTCGATTATCACTATATCCAATGCGCATATCGGTCAGATTATCTGGAGAGTATTTTCCAGTGAAACGAACTGTAAATTGTCGGCGCCCTACATTTGCCACTCCGCCTGATACGTCAGTGGCACTAGAAACAGTACTTGCCACCTGTTGGATTGGAATTCCATACGAAGCAAGTTTATGGGGATTAAACTCAATTCGGAGTTCTTTTGGCCGCTGACTTTGCATATTTACCGCAGATACGCCTGGTATTCGAGTTAACCTAGGTTCTACAATGTCATCCAGTACTTTCTGATATTCCGCCATATCATGGCTTACATCACCTGACTGCGGAACAACGAGTAATGACGCTGCCGCGGCCCCTCCACCGCCAGCTCCATTTCCACCGCCGCCAGCTACAACTATAGGCTCCATAGCATCTATCGGCAGAGGTGGGGCTTGATTCAGGCTAGTCAATACATCCAACAATGCTTGTTGCATATCAGCGCCAACTTCAAATGTTAAATTAATTGATCCCCCACCTCTAGATATTTGAGTCGTAACTTCCAACGCTCCAGGTGTGTTTTTTACTGCATTTTCAATAGGCTCGATAATTACGGACTCTATTTCCTCAGGTGCAGCTTGCCTCCAACCTGCAAAAATAGATATTTGTGGTTGCTCTATTGTGGGTGTCAACTGTATTGGAAGCTTGAAAATGGTAATTGCACCAAAAAGCATTATTAAAACAATGATGACCATTACACTGGCCGGATTAGATAGAGAAGTCCGCGTTAAATTCATCTTTGCCCACAAAAGTTACTCAATAATTACTTAATCTTAATCTTAAAATTTGAATTACTAAATAGTGAATTAATTTCAATTCACCGTATTGAGTTGAATGCGTGTTTATGCGCGTTGATATACAAAATATTAATATTTTGTAACAAATACCCTGAATATTGGCTCAAGATTTACACCAAATTCATAATATTCTTAGTAGCAGATGTAGATGTAGATGTAGATGTAGATAATAAAAACAGGCGTAGCGTTCAGGCTATATTAAGATGGGCGTCTAGAGGTTTTTGTTCATTCATAAAGTATTTTGCCTGGGTTAAATTAGGTCTCCGTTTATGGTTTTGAAGTTTTGCATATTTTGTAATTGAACTTTCACAGCCAACAGGGCCTCTGAAAAATTCTTCAAATGAATTTGTCAGCTCCAACCATTTAGTATTTTCAAATCCCAATTGCCCTAAAAGTGAATTTTCATGAATAGCTCTTGCTGTTTTATCATTCAATTTATCAATAAAACAATCAGCTGTATTTTGCACTAAATCTATATAAGCTATGGTGTCCAAAGTAAAATCTGAGCTATCGTTTTTACTAAATATTTTCAATTTACTAAAAGTTTTCCCGGTCGATGCCGCATTCAGTTTGTGAAAAATACTTGTATATTTTGAATCACCTAACGTTTTACATACACCAGCGCGCAGAGGGTTCAAATCTATATAAACCATGCAAGCCAAAATAGCAGAATTATCTAAAAGCGCTTGAGATTTAAACCTGCCTTCCCAAAAACGTCCTGTGCAATTATCTTCTCTATTCGCTTTTCTAGCGATCCCCTCATTTAACACACGCATAAACCAACTAATACAGGATAGACGCCCGCGGTAAACTTCTGCTGTGGCTATTACAGCTTCCTGCTCGGTTTTCGTTAAACTTTGAGCTCCATCCTTTGCATATTTTCGGGTCAACACAGTTCCTTTGAAAATTTGATGCCACCGCCATAATACCTCCAGTGTAGTCCAACTTTCAGCCTGATCAGTCTTAACATGCAGTAAGCTATGGGTATGGTTGTGCATAACTGCGTACGCACAAACTTCGATTGCAAATATTTTAGGAAGTTCTAATAACCGTTTTTCAACCCAAATACGCCTATGCTCATAATTAACCCCAGTAGTTTTATCGACACCACATAAATACGCTCGTCGAACACAGCGTGAAATACAGTGATAGTAAGGAGTAGCGATAATTGAAACCTGTTTATGTCGAGCAAGTGCCATTGAGTTCCTTACAGTTTAGATGTGGATGCTCATCCTTGAGCATATTGCTTCCTGCTGTAACAAAGTTGTTCGCCTTGTTATTGTTGCTTCCTGCAAAATTAAATAAGTAAATATTTAACCGATTTGCTTCCTGCGATAACAGAATGATGCATTTTATTACCTGTGTCACCTGTACCTAGGTACAGTTTTTAAAAAAAAATATTAGACTGCAACTCGATTTCGTTAACTTGGAGTTGGTTACCTAATGAAACATTAGTTGGGTGTCTGCTAAGTTTTATTTTTGTGAGTGGGTGTCTGCTAAGTTTTATTGTCTGCTAAGTTTTATCTGCTAAGTTTTGAGTGAAGTCGTCGAAAAATAGTAATAAAATCGGTCCATGGGTAAGTTTATAAACTTGATGATTTAACCTATTCCTAAACTGCCTAAACAGATACAAATTCTTATTGTTATCCTTTTATTCAAACTGGTAATCTAAACCCATATAGATTTGAAGAAGTATAAAAATGGAAAATAACAAAATAGACAAAGTTGCTATTGTAGGTGGCACACACGGCAATGAACTTGCCGGGGTATATCTAGTTAACGAATGGTTAAATAATAAGGATTGTGAGAGGAACTCGTTTGATACTAAATTATTACTGGCAAATACCAATGCAATTTCAGCAAACCGCCGATACCAAGACTCAGATTTAAACAGGCAGTTTTCAGCAGAATCACTATCCGATTTTAGTTTAACAAATTATGAACAATCCCGAGCTAAGGCGATAAACTTACAAATTGGACCAAAACACGATCCAAAGTCAGATTTAGTCATTGATTTACACAACACAACGTCAAATATGGGTCCAACGTTATTGGTACCGCAAAAAGGTCGATTTTACGATCTTTTGTCACTGTATTTAAAAAGTGTTATGCCCGAAGTTATTATTTTTCTCGACGAAGATCACAAAGAAAATGATGAACACCATTTGTTATGTACTGTTGGACGTTATGGTGTAATTGTCGAGGTAGGTCCTGTGCCACAGGGCGTTTTAAAACACGAAGTTAACGACCAAATGGCCAGAATGACTCAACATATTTTAGATTTTGTCGAGCATTATAATAATGACAGCTTACCAACGTTACCGGCAAGTATTGAAGCATTTCGCTATTTAAAAAGTATTAAGTTACCGCTAAATTCAAAAGGTGAAAGAATCGGAATGGTACATAAACATGTTGAGGGCGGGGATTTTAAGGAATTAAAGCCTGGAGATCCCCTATTTGTCTTATTTGACGGTTCCGTCAAATATTTTGATGAAGCCGTATCGTTGTATCCGACGTTCATCAACGAAGCTGCTTATTATGACAATAATTTGGCGATGAGTTTATGTGAAAAAGTAGAGATTACAAATTCATAAAATTTAGTGAGAAAGCTTCAATATAGCTATTGAAGCTTTCTAATAATATTCGACCTTTTTAATTTTTCGCGGTCGGGTTTCAATTCGATATAAGTCATAAACCAGTGACATATCTAACTCTAATTCAGTTGCATAAGTATCGCCAACTGCATAGGCTTTAATCACTTTAGCACCTCTAATAACACCTTCAACTCTTGAACGCGCTTTATCATCAGACGATATTAAATTTTTCATACTTGTTTGCCCTTGAACTTGATGACCATATACCTGTTCTGCTAGTTCACGATAGGCATCAAGCTTTGACGCTCTCATAGCCATAATGTTTTTGATCTGTTCATTATCACCCGGTTGAGCACTTATCGGAGCGTAGCCTATAGATCGTAAAACAGGAAAATGATCTGGTTTTTCGTACTCCCAAACAACATGTTTGTCTAAAAAGTTCGAACAGGACGCAATAAAACACACCGTTAAACTCATTAACATTGCTCGTATAAACTTCATTATTCGACTCCTACTGAAATATAAAGGCAGTTCCAATATAAACTGATGGCTCTCAATTTCTTAAACTTCTCATTTAGTATCCTTACCATATACAATATTTAAGCCAAAAATGTAGCCATTATAGTGTGAAGGCAATTTATTTTGAGCAAGTGGTCTAGTTATTGCTAATTTAAACCCTAAACGCAGACATCTATTGAATAAAATCGATTAAGTGACATTTTTTTGTCACTTGAAATAACCTGGTACTTTTTATGAAGCTATTTACTCGTCTAGTATTACTGATGTTTACACTACCATTTTTTGCCCATGCTGAATGGTATGAGGCCACTGGACAGGCAAAAGTGCGCCATGGCGACGTACGAAGCGCAAAAAACCGAGCTGTTCAAGACGCTTTGAAGCAAGCGATGTTATTTTCAGGCGCTAATGTTTCAAGTATTCAAAAAATGTCTCACGGCCTACTAATAGATGATCAAGTTAGCATTAATTCTGTCGGCGCTGTCAATTCTGTTGAAATTGTAGAAGAACGGCAAAGAGGTTCATTTATAAGCGTCACTATTCGCGCCGACATATTTCCTTCCGACCGCGAATGTTATGCATCAGAATTTGGCAAAAAAATCGCTATTACACAATTTCCAATTCAACACTGGCAAGATGCAAAAGTTGGCGAAATTTATGGATTAGAAAAAGAAGTTCCTAGGCAACTAATGAAAATGTTTCAAGCCGGTGCGAATACCATTTACCCAATTGCTTGGTTTGATAAAAAGCTAAATATAAATGCCGAATTTGAACAACAAGGTAAAGTGAGATATCAGCTAATCGATGCTGTAGCACAAAACGCAAATGCCCAATTTGTGATGTTCGGTCGCATTAGTGACATTTCCTTTGGCGATAAAACCAATTCTTTTAGTTTTTGGGAAGACGATCAGTTTGAACGATACTTTACGATGGAGTTGATCATTGCTAACGCTCTCACGCACGAAATTCTATACCAAAACAGATTCCATACGGCTGCCGACTGGACATTCGATCATAAAATGTCTGTAAACATTAGTAGCACTCAATTTTGGAACTCAGAATACGGTCACGCCATTAAAAGACTCTTAACTGAAATAAGAGATGATATCCATAGAAATTTAAATTGCCAAAAACTGCAAAGCAAAATATCTGGAATCAAGGATGGTGAGCAAATACAGATCAACATCGGTGCAGGTCAAGGTGTTGCTATAGGTCAAGAATATCGAGTCTCTTATCGTTCAGACACGATAGATGATTTGGGTAATCTATTAACCAATATCGTCATTAGCCCTTATAAAGAAAGAATTGTAAAAGTATACGAAAATTCAGCAATTGCTGAGTCTACAGACACCGACTTTATGAGTAATGTACAAATAAACGACATTATTGAATTGCAATCTTGGGATACAGACTGGTAAACGCTTAAATTAATTACTTTTTCATTAAAATTGTTTGTTTTATCAGAAATTACGATTAAGGTTATAATCAGTTAGGATGATAAATTAAGTTTGGAGTGTTTAATGGCTATAGATGGTATTTCCCAAATTGATGGATTTGATACTGGACTGGGAATAAAAAATTGCATGGATGATGAGTCGCTATATTTGTCTATTGTGGGAATGTACGTGACTCAATTGAAACAAAATGTAATTGACCTTCAAGCACAATTCGATCTTTCAGACTGGGAAAGTTATGGAAAAACGTGCCATTCTATAAAAGGAGCCTCTGCCAGTGTAGGTGCTGTGAAAATTCAGCAAGAATCGTCAGTTTTAGAAGCAGCAGGAAAAAACTCAGACGAATTAACAATTTCAGATCTACATAACGAATTTTTACAACTATTATCAACCACATACGAAGCACTCGAATCTTTGTAAAACGTTTAGTTACTCTCAGGGGACTGACTAGAAATACATTCCCCTTTAACTGGGCAATTTCAGCCCCTTCAATTTTTTTGTTCAAAATAAATTCCCCTATAAAATTTCACACCTGAGCAAATAGCAAAATATGTTTTAGATTGGATATTAATCACTTAATTGCGGTGGGTGTCTTTGTTATTACTTCCATGTCGTTGGATGCCTGCCGTTTGAAGTTACAAAAAATCAGTGGGTGTCACGTTAAAAGGTCAACTTCACAATCACTTAATATCGGTGGGGTCTTTGTTATGTTTGGTGGGTGTCTTTGTTATTATTTGTTATTACTTCCATGTCGTTGGATGTCTGCCGTTTGAAATTGCAAGATATCAGTGGGTGTCAACGTTAAAAGGCCAACTTCACAATCGCTTATTATCGGTGGGTGTCTTTGTTATGTTTCGCTTCACAATCGCTTATTATCGGTGGGTGTCTTTGTTATGGGATGTCAATTTAACATTTAATAAACACCCTTCGCTAGGCATGTAAACTTAACTATTTACCTGTCAACAATGCAAGTTCCATTACCCGACCCATACCTTTTAATCAAAATACACGAACAAACATGAGATGGCAGTATGCATGGTAATAGTGAGAAAAATTCAAAATTTGCACAAACTCAGTGCATGCAAGCACAAGCTTATTTTACCTTCAAAACCCCTACAAAAACAAATGACGATAAAAAACAGCAACTTACAAACAAGAAGTCGATGAATCTCCCTTGATTTTGTGTTGGTATTCTACTTGCAGTACCCAAGTCATCAAAACATAAAGGCTCATGCCTGCTTCGCTAGAAGCCAGAAGAAATTCTGATACCAATGAAGGTGGTCAAATCTGACCGGTAGTTTCAACGACGAAATTACAACGCTCTGTCTAGCTTTACTAAATTCTAAAATTAATAAAGGTTTCATTATGGGACAGCAAAAACTGATCGTCGTCGGCAATGGTATGGTGGGTCACAAATTCATTGAATCACTCATCGAACATCCAGACTATAAAAACTTCCACATCACAACATTTTCAGAAGAACCGCGTTTAGCTTATGACCGTGTGCAATTATCTTCATATTTTGAAGGTAAAACAGCAGACGATTTGATGTTAACGTCAGAAGATTATTACGATGAACACGGCGTTCAATTTATCATAAAAGACAAAATTGTCAGTATCGATAAAGCAGCCAAAATCGTTGTTACTGAAAGTGGTCGCAGCGAGTCTTATGACAAACTGATCCTAGCAACCGGTTCATTCCCGTTTGTCCCCCCTATTCCTGGAGGCGACGGCGAACACTGTCTTGTATACCGAACAATTGAAGACTTAGAGGCAATTACAGCTTCAGCAGGCCAGAGTAAATCTGCTGTTGTTATTGGTGGCGGTCTATTGGGTCTTGAATGTGCAAAAGCACTTGTTAACTTAAACTTAGAATCTCATGTTGTTGAATTTGCGCCTCGCTTAATGGCAGTTCAATTAGATGAAGGTGGCGGTACTCTACTTCGTTCTAAAATTGAAGCTATGGGGGTTCATGTCCACACAGAAAAGAATACAAAAGAAATCGTTCCCGGTGAAACAAGTCGCTACCGTATGAACTTTGCTGATGGGACTCATGTTGAAACCGACATGATTGTTTTCTCTGCTGGTATTCGTCCTCAGGATGAACTTGCTCGAAGTTCAGACATTGAAGTTGGTGAACGCGGTGGTATTGTCATCAACGACCAATGTTTAACGTCTAACAAAGATATCTACGCAATAGGCGAATGTGCGTTATGGAGCGGACGTATTTTTGGTCTTGTGGCGCCTGGCTATACAATGGCAAAAGCAGCTGTTTCTCATTTAACCGGTGGAGACGTTACTTTTACCGGCGCTGATATGAGTACAAAATTAAAATTAATGGGTGTTGATGTTGCCAGTATTGGTGACGCGCATGCTCGAACTGAAGGCGCTCAAACTTACACTTACATTAACGACGCTGAAGGCATTTATAAACGCCTTATTGTATCAAACGATAAATCCACACTATTAGGGGCTGTTTTAGTTGGCGACACTGAGGCGTACGGTACGTTGTTGCCAATGATGCTGGAAAAAATGCAACTCCCTGAAGCACCCGAGGTTTTCATATTACCTGCCATTGATGGTGAAGCAGGCAGTGCACTTGGCGTTAATGCCCTACCTGATTCCGCACAAATTTGCTCATGTCATGACGTTTCAAAAGGCGATTTAATTGAAGCAATACAAGCAGGAGCAACAGATTTACCAAGCTTAAAAAGCTGTACTAAAGCGGGGACTGGTTGTGGCGGTTGTACAGCAATGGTTGGCCAGGTTTTAAATGCCGAACTTGAAAAAATGGGCGTTGAGGTTAATAACAACCTTTGTGAACATTTTGAATATTCTCGACAAGAATTGTTCGACATTATTCGTGCTAAAAGCATCAAAACGTTTGACCAGCTAATTGAAGAAGTAGGTTCAGGCTCTGGCTGTATGACGTGTAAACCTGCGGTAGGCTCTATGTTAGCGACTCATTGGAATGAATATATCCTTTCCGATGACAATATCCAATTACAAGATACCAACGATATATTCTTAGCCAACATGCAAAAAGACGGCACATATTCCGTTGTTCCAAGAATTGCAGCGGGTGAAATTACCCCACAAGGCCTAATGAAGTTAGGTGAAATTGGCGTTAAATACGACCTTTATACTAAAATTACCGGCGGACAAAGAATTGACTTTTTTGGCGCACAACTACACGAACTCCCATTAATTTGGGATGAATTGGTTGAAGCCGGATTTGAAACCGGTCATGCCTATGGCAAATCTTTACGTACTGTTAAATCTTGTGTCGGAAGTACTTGGTGTCGTTTCGGTATGATGGATTCTGTTTCCATGGCTGTTAACTTGGAAATGCGATACAAGGGTTTACGTTCTCCACATAAACTAAAAATGGGCGTTTCAGGCTGTACGAGAGAATGTGCTGAAGCGCAAAGCAAAGACATTGGGATCATCGCAACAGATAAAGGTTGGAACCTATATGTATGTGGTAACGGCGGTATGAAACCTAGACACGCCGATTTATTCGCATCCGATTTAGATGATGCAACGCTAATAAAATATGTTGACCGAATTCTAATGTTCTATTGCCAGACAGCTGACCGCTTACAACGTACATCAGTCTGGATGGATAATATGGAAGGTGGTTTAGCGTATCTGAAATCAGTAGTCGTAGATGACAAACTCAATATTTGTGCTGATTTAGAAGCAAGCATGGAGCGTATTGTCGACACCTACGAATGTGAGTGGAAGAAAACACTCAACAACCCCGAACGTCTAAAACGATTTGCTCATTTTATTAACTCTGAAGCGACCGATGACCGTTTAGTTTATGAAGCTGACCGTGGTCAAAATAAGGCTCGCATCGCCTCTCCTGAACGAATTGCTAAAGCAAAAGGCAATGAAATTTCAGCGTTAGAAGTAGAATAAGGAACACAATAATGACGGAAGTAATTTGGGAAACAATTTGCAATGTCTCAGACATAAACAAAAACACTGGTGTGTGTGCACTCCATAATGGTGAACAAATAGCAATTTTTAAAGTCGGTAAATACGACGATCTTTTTGCAATTCAAAATTACGACCCAATTGGCAAGGCTAATGTTTTGTCTAGAGGAATTGTTGGTGATATTGAAGGTAAAATTGTAATTGCATCACCTTTGTATAAGCAACAATATTGTCTAATGACAGGTCGATGTATAGAAGAAGAATTAGAACTAAAAACCTACCAAGTTCGCAGTCACGATGGACAAGTTCAACTCCGTGTTTAAACGATAACATCTAACGAAAGCATAAGGCCAACGCGACGTTGGCCTTTTTTTATAGAAAAAAATGCTTCATTCTTCTTGATAAAACCACATTGATAGTCCTTGTAAAAAAATAATGATACTGGGTAGACAAATAATTGGAACAACAACAAGATACCCAATTAGTGGAAGCTCAATAAAAAAGTTAATCCAAAATGATGCAAATAGCCCAGCTACGCCAATCAGTACATTAATCATTCTTGTTTTTTTCATATCAAATCCCTCTTTATTTTCAGTCTACCCACTTTAACTTTTTGACTTTCGCAGATTAAGTGTCATTATTGACTTAAAACAGGCTGATAATGACAAACTGGTTATTATTAAATTAGGCGGAGGATATTGTGAAAAGTATTGTATTATTTGCGGCAGATGGCGCGATGGCTTCTCAACTAACTGGCATCATTGATTTTTTTATGATCTGCAATCGATTTTGGCAAGTCACAAACAATCAAGATACCGATCTATTTACAGTCAACGTAATATCACCAAATGGAAATAATATTACTTGTGATGGCGGAATAGTCATTAACGCCACTTCGCTAAAAAATGTCGCTCTACCTTCAGCGGCTGTTATTGTTGGCGGTGTTTCTTATGACGATAAAACACTTACTAAATACTTAACAAAAATTTCCCCACTAAAACAAGATATTCTAAAGTGTGAAAAAAATGCGGTTCCAATAGCAACGTTTTGCAGTTCCACCTTTATTGCAGCTGAATTTGGCTTACTCAATGGAAAAAAGGCAACGACAGTTTGGTGGCTAGTCAAAATATTTACTCAAAAATATCCACAAGTTACTCTCCAGTTAGATGAATTAGTGGTTAGAGATAAAGCAATTTTTACTGCTGGGGCAACAACATCTTATTTAAGTTTGTGTTTAAAGCTAGTGGAGGAGTTATTTGATGGTCAACTTGCTGATCAAATATCTCGTCTTATGTTAATTGACCCAAACCGCTGTTCACAGCGCCCGTTTATGTTGCTAGATTTACCTGAGCGTCATCATGATGATCTAATCAAAAAAATCCAACAATGGATGATCCAAAACCTTTCTCAACCAATTAGCCTTGATTTACTTGCAGACAAATTTGCCACAACGAAGCGAACTCTAATAAGACGATTCAAAAAGGTACTAAATGATACCCCTATGAATTATTTACAAAAAATTAGAGTCGAGAGTGCAAAACGTTTATTGGAATGCAGTGGATTATCATTGGAACAAATCGTTTTAAAAGTCGGATATGAAGATGTTAGTTCTTTTAGAAAACTTTTTGTGGAATTAGTTGAATTAACACCAAGGGAATACAGAGAACGTTTTCAACAAAGTATAAATGCAAATATTATTGAGGGTTAATCTAGATAATAAACTGGGCCAGATCCTCGATAAACTTATTCGAGATAACGCAGACACCCACAGAAAAAATAAAGCAGACACCCACAGCAATTTTCTCTGCCACCTCCAGAACAAAATAACGCAGACACCCACTGCAATTGTGCCTGCCACCTCCAGAATAAAATAACGTAGACACCCACCGCAATTTTACCTGCCACCTTCAGAAAAAATAACGCTGACACCCACCGTAATTTTACTTGCCAACTCCAGAACAAAATAACGTAGACACCCACTGCAATTGTGCCTGTCAACTCCAGAATAAAATAACGCAGACACCCACCGCTTTTTTACTTGCCAACTCCAGAATAAAATAACGCAGACACCCATCGCTTTTTTACTTGCCACCTCCAGAATTAAATAACGCAGACACCCACCGCAATTTTGCCTGCCTGCTCCAAAATAAAATAACGCAGACACCCACCGTAATTTTACCTGCCACCTCCAGAATAAAATAACGCAGACACCCATCGCTTTTTTACTTGCCACCCCCAGAATAAAATAACGAAAGTACACACCCACCGCGGTTTTATATTCAGAGTTCTAAAAACTCTAAACCGCATCGCAGTAACGTGGTCAAACCGCGCTTCAGAATATACATCACAATCATTCACGCATTAAGTTAATTTAACTAACGCATTGATTTGAATGACTATTTCCGTGCGTTAATGATTCATATTTGTGCAACCCAGTCTATTTCTATAGGGATAACAACTAAAGCATTAAGATAACATGCTGTATTAAAAGGATTAATAATAATTGGCACTTATAATGCAATATTTAGAGAAATAAATCGCTTTCAGTGCTGGAAGTGAATACAGGCAAAGCAGCCACCGCTACGTTTAGATCTAACGAATCTAAATGTGCGGTGGTTTTTTTTTGCCTTTAAAAAAGTTTTCAAACAACTCAATAACTAAACAAATCGCTCTGAAAGACCAATAAAACCAGAACAACTGTGGGATAAAAAATGACAACTAAAATCAAAAAAATAATAACGGCTGTTTATGGCACTGCAACTTTAGTCGCAATGTCATTAAGCTTTTCTGCTATTGCAGAATTAGGCTATCCAGAAAAAGAAGAACTTAAATTTGGTTTCATCAAACTAACCGACATGGCGCCAATCGCTGTTGCCTATGAAAACGGGTATTTTGAAGACGAAGGGCTTTACGTAACTATTGAAGCCCAAGCAAACTGGAAAGTATTACTAGATGGTGTAATCGACGGTCGATTAGACGGCGCACATATGTTGGCTGGTCAACCAATTGCAGCAACTATTGGATATGGAACAAAAGCTGAAATTATCACGCCTTTTTCGATGGACCTAAATGGTAACGCCATTACAGTCTCAAACGAAATTTGGGAACAAATGAAGCCAAATATTCCCAAAATGGCCGATGGTCGCCCTGTCCACCCGATAAAAGCAGATGCATTAAAACCTGTCATTGAGAAATATGCTGATGAAGGCAAACCTTTCAATATGGGCATGGTTTTCCCTGTTTCTACTCATAACTATGAATTACGTTATTGGCTCGCAGCAGGCGGTATACATCCAGGGTATTACGCCCCACATAAAGGAGATACTTCAGGAAAAATTGATGCACAAGCCTTGCTATCAGTAACTCCACCGCCTCAAATGCCAGCGACGTTAGAAGCAGGTACGATCTATGGTTACTGTGTTGGTGAACCTTGGAATCAACAAGCTGTATTTAAAGGCATTGGCGTACCTGTCGTAACAGATTATGAGATTTGGAAAGATAATCCTGAGAAGGTATTTGGTATTACAAAACAGTTCTCAGAAAAATATCCAAATACCACGATAAGACTAACTCGTGCACTAATTCGAGCTGCTATGTGGCTAGATGAAAACAATAATTCAAACCGACCTGCAGCGGTCAAAATTCTCTCTCAATCCAACTATGTTGGTGCTGACTACGACGTAATCGCAAATAGCATGACAGGAACGTTTGAATATGAAAAAGGAGACAAGCGTGCGGTTCCCGACTTCAATGTTTTCTTCCGCTATAACGCTACCTATCCGTATTTCTCAGATGCGATTTGGTATTTAACTCAAATGCGTCGCTGGGGTCAAATTAGCGATACAAAACCTGATAGCTGGTATTTCGATGTGGCGAAAAAAGTTTACCGCCCAGACATATATATGAAAGCCGTTAATTCCCTAATTGAAGAAAAGTTGGTTGACGCCAAAGAGTTTGAATCTTTAAAAGGTGAAGATGGGTTTAGAGATCCTCAAACGCACTTTATCGATGGCATTGTTTATAACGGTAAACAACCAAATGACTACTTGACTAAGTTCGCTATTGGTTTAAAAGCAAACGATAAAATTTAGCCTATTAGGCAGCGGCTCCCAACGCTGCCTAACTAAAATTTTAATACTATTAATAAAAATGAGACCGCTATGTCCAGTTTAATTAGCCAATTTATAACAAAGAAAAACGAAACAGTGATCAAAGCACAAATGCCCGCATATTTGGTCCACTTTCTACATGCCGTCACACTACCTATCGTTGGAATTTTGGTATTTTTGCTAATTTGGTCAGCCGCGGCGAACAACATTAATACTTCGTTAGGTAAGTTTCCTGGCCCGGTTGCAGTAAGTGAACAAATAGTAAATCTCTATAACGAACACAATGAATCAAGAAAAAAAGAAATCGCATTTTATGAACGTCAAGATAAAAGAAATGCTGCACGAATAGCGAAAGACCCAACTTATAATCCAAAAACACGTGCCTTTACTGGTAAAGAAACTTTTGTTGATCAAATTGGGACCAGTCTAATCACAGTGTTAAGTGGCTTTGTTTTGGCAGCAATCATTGCCATACCACTTGGTATAGCCATTGGTTTAAGTAAAGCCCTCAATACGGCTATAAACCCCGTGATCCAAATCTTTAAGCCGGTATCCCCATTAGCTTGGTTACCCCTAGTAACTATGGTGGTTAGCGCACTTTATGTTTCCCCAGATCCTATGGTTGCTAAATCCTTTTTAGTCTCGATGATCACCGTAACCCTTTGCTGTATTTGGCCGATGGTCATAAATACGTCCGTTGGCGTTGCATCTTTAGATAGTGACTGGATAAATGTCAGCCGAGTTCTAAGACTGCCTGCATTAAAACATATTCAGAAAATCGTAATTCCAGCATCTATTCCCGCCATTTTTACCGGCATGCGCATGTCGCTAGGCATCGCTTGGATGGTATTAATTGCAGCGGAAATGCTGGCTCAGAACCCTGGTTTAGGAAAGTTTGTGTGGGACGAATTTCAAAACGGCAGTTCTGATTCACTGAGTCGAATTATGACTGCGGTTATAGTCATTGGACTTATCGGATTTATGCTCGACCGCACAATGATGCAGCTACAACGCATGTTGTCTTGGGATAAAACAAGCGAAGTTCGTTAGAACATAATTTGGAGAAAATATTATGAGTACATTGTTAGATATAAGTAAAATCGACATGGTTTTTCCAACACCAAAAGGCGACTTCACTGCTCTTAAAGACGTAGATTTAAAGATCAAAAAAGGTGAGTTTATTTCCCTTATTGGTCACTCTGGATGCGGTAAGTCTACGGTTCTAAATGTTGTTGCTGGTTTATATCAAGCTACATCTGGTGGCGTTATATTGAATGGTCGAGAAGTCAGTGAACCTGGCCCAGAACGGGCTGTTGTATTTCAAAATCATTCGTTGTTGCCTTGGCTTACTGCTTATCAAAATGTCGAATTAGCTGTGGACCAAGTTTTTGCAAAAAGTAAATCAGCGGCAGAGAAAAAAGACTGGATTGAGCATAACCTTCGATTAGTTCACATGGAACACGCAATGCATAAACGTCCCGATGAAATTTCAGGGGGAATGAAACAGCGGATAGGTATTGCTCGAGCCTTATCAATGCAACCAGAAGTTTTATTAATGGATGAACCATTTGGTGCACTAGACGCCTTAACCCGCGCTCATATGCAAGACTCTTTGATGGAAATACAGGATGAGCTCAACAACACCGTCATCATGATCACACACGATGTTGATGAAGCAGTTTTACTTTCAGATCGCATAGTGATGATGACAAACGGCCCTGCTGCAACTATTGGCGAAATACTTAATATTGACCTTGAACGCCCACGAGACCGTTTAGCACTTGCTAAAGACCCCAAATATAACGAATACCGCTCAGAAGTTTTAACGTTTCTATACGAGAAACAACGCAAAGTTGAAACTATTTCAACAAAACGTGACACAAAAAAAATAGCCAAAATTGAGCAGTCGACTAAATCAGCTACAGCTTAGTTTCTAAAAAATAAAAATTAAAATATATAACACTTTGATAATTTTAGGGAAAACAAATGAACAAAAAGATAATAGCAATATCTGTTATTGCGGCGGTTAGTACTGGTACTGCAACTGCCGCAATTGAAACGGATTTAGGCACAGCATCTGTCGATTTTAGACTACGATATGAAGGTGTGAGTCAAGACAATACACTTGAAGATGCATCGGCTTTAACGCTTCGTACTAAAGCAAACTTTAAAACTATCAGTAAACAAGGATTTTACGGATTTGTAGAGTTAGAAAATTCATTTGCGTTATTGGATGATTATAATGATACAAACGGAAACGGTGGCGAATTTTCAGTTGTTGCCGACCCAGAAACAACTGAAATAGACCAAGCATTTATTGGTTTCAAAACAGATAAATTGGACATAAAACTTGGCCGTCAAGTTATTACAATGGATAGCCACCGTTTTGTTGGCCATGTTGGTTGGAGACAAGATAAACAGACATTCGACGCAGTTTCAGCCTCGTTTAATGCCTCTGAAAAACTAAAACTGTCCTACGCTTATATCAGTAAACGCAACCGTATTTTCGCAGAAGAAAAAGACTTAGATTCTAACGATCATTTGCTTAACGCGAGTTATAAAACAGAGTTTGGACAATTAACTGGATATGGGTATTTACTAGAGGTCGATAATGATACGAACAATGCGCTGAATACATTTGGCGCTCGATTCGAAGGAAAAGCTTCAGAAGTGTCTTATACCGTAGAGTTGGCTACCCAAACTGCGGAAGCTGGTGAATTAGAATACGACACGACATATATGTTAATTGAAGGCGGCACCAAACTAGGTTCGGTTAATGTAAAAGCTGGTTTTGAATCATTGGGTTCTGATGACGGCAATATGGGATTTTCGACGCCACTTGCAACCCTTCACAAATTTAACGGTTGGTCGGATCAATTTCTAGGCACTCCTTCAGTTGGCTTAAACGATATATATGCAACTGTTTCTGGAAGTGCCTCCTCGGGTAAGTGGGCAATTACTTTACATTCATATTCAGCAGCAGAAGCAAGTGATTCTATTGACGACCTTGGTTCTGAAATTAATGCCATTTATACGACAAAAATTGCCAATAAATTCCCAATCGGTATTAAGTATGCCAGCTATTCTGCTGGTGATATTAAAGTCGACACAAGTAAATTGTGGGTTTGGACTGGCTACACATTCTAAAACGAGTTTTACCGGAAGTGAGGGTGTTTCCTACTCACTTCCACTTTGATTATGGTGTTCATAATAACCCCATTCATTTTGATGTTTGGGGTTCTTTTTTACGCTTCTCGCCAAACCTACCCGCTCATTCCTTCTTATTTATGTAAAAACACCGAATATTGCATGGAAAATTGCTTGGACACCCACTCCAGTTTTACTTCTCAGAGCCAAACAAAATAACGCAGACACCCACTCCAGCTTTACCTCTCATAGCCGGATAAATAACTCAGACACAAACCGATAAGTTGCATGGACACCCACTGATAAGTTACATAGATAAATTGCGCAGACACCCACCGAAAAAATAACGTAGACACCCACTCCAGCTTTACCTCTCATAGCCAGATAAATAACTCGGACGCAAACCGATAAGTTGCATGGACACCCACTGATAAGTTACATGGATAAATTGCGCAGACACCCACCGAAAAAATAACGTAGACACCCACACCAGCTTTACCTCTCATAGCCAGATAAATAACTCAGACACAAACCGATAAGTTGCATGGACACCCACTCTAGCTTTGCCTCTCAGAGCCAAACAAAATAACGCAGACACCCACTCCAGCTTTACTTCTCAGAGCCAGATAAATAACTCAGACACAAACCGATAAGTTACAGGGACACCCACTGAATCCAAAGAAGTTCTTAGTTCTTAGTTCTTAGTTCTTAGTTCTTAGTTCTTAGGTCTTAGGTCTTAGGTCTTAGGAAGATTTTTCCGTCCAAAAACGACAAAACAGAGCCTAGGCTCTGTTTTTGGATAACTTTTCAAATGATTTTTAACTTAATATGTCTTTTTTGAGTTTCAACTAAAAAACCGCGATTTATCGCGACGCTCCCACAGTTGATTAGCCATAATATGTGCTTCTTCAACACTGACTTGTTCTGTCAAAACCAAATAACTTGTTAGTGTGCCTAACACGGCTTGCTTACCGTATTCAGAATCGAGTTTGCCCTGCCACATTTGTTTGAGTTCAATTGGGTTTAGCTCTTTTGGTTTAATTTGCCAATTCTCTAGGTACGCCGGGTATTCAACTTGTTTTTGTTCGCCACCAACAAACATAAATTGTACAAAAGGACGCTCTGGGTTTACCTCAACTTCACCGCCCTCTCCTCGAATACATGACATTTGTTTATCACCTAGAATTTCAGCTACCTTTGCGTGTCGCTCATCAAAGTGGCGATGAAAAACCCCATGATAACTGCTTTTTCCTTGACTAGGATTGAGGATCCTTGCCAAAGTATTTGCAGGCGATCGCAAGCTAAATAACTTACGCATTTGGATGAGTCTATCTAATGCCGGATTTACAACATCCAAATCCATGTAAGCAAAGCCATTTTCATCTAACATTTTGTTTGCTTGTATGGGATCTTTTGCAACAACTAAGCCTAAAGTTTCAAGTACTTCAGACAAATACAGCCTGTTTGACTCAGGTTCTTTAGTCCCATGCAGAAATACACGTTTGCCATTTTGAGCCAAACACATTACCGCCAATAAAAACCAAGGTAAATGGCGTCTTTTACCGGCGTAACACCCTAAATCTAGGTCGACATCTAAATTGTTTAACCCCGCAAGGTTATACTCTCGACAGGCTTTAACAAATCCGGCTAACTCTTCGGCTGATTCTTCCCGCACCCTCAACAACATTAAAAACGCACCAGCTTGTTCTGGCTCTATCTCGTTCGCTAGAAATAGTTTGAATGCTTGATATGACTCATCAACAGACAAGTAACGTCCTGCGCGTTTGCCTCGACCAATAATTTTTATGTACTGACTAAATTCGTTCACTAAATTTAAGCTACTTGTTGTTGTTTCGACTGCGTTAGCAAATCGACATTGACGTTAGCCCTATAATTTATCGCGTCACCCACGACAATTAAAGCAGGACCGACAATATTTTCAGAATTTAATACATTACCGATGCTTTTTAGATCAGAAACGTAGGTTTTATGTTCAGCTGTTGTCCCTTGGTCGATAATGGCCATTGGCGTTTCGCTCGACTTACCGTGTGAAATAAGTTGCTGTGCGATGTGCTCAACCTTGTTTAACCCCATATAGAAGACGAGTGTATCGCTTGAGTCAGCGTAATTCTGCCAATCAGATTCTATATCTTCACTTTTAAAATGCGCGGTAATAAATCGTACCGAATGGGCGCATTCGCGATGCGTTAAAGGTATGCCAGACCATGCACCACATCCTGACGCAGCTGTAATACCTGGAACAATAGCAAAGTCGATATTTAGCTTTTGCAGATGCTCAACTTCTTCGGCCGCTCGACCAAATATGGACGGGTCGCCGCCTTTGAGTCGCACGACATTTTTGCCTTGTAGGGCAAATTCAGACATACGTTCACATATTTCCTGCTGCGTCATACTGTGGCGGCCACATTTTTTACCAACAAAAACGCGTTCCACATGTTTTGGGATCATATTGACAATTTCGGGACTAACCAACCAATCATATAAAACAACATCGGTTTCTTGAATTAAGCGGTATGCTTTAAGAGTCAATAATTCTGCATCACCTGGACCGGAGCCAACTAAATATACGTCGCCAATAGGCTTACGAACCGAGTTGTGTGCCGCTTTCTGTTTTGTTGTCCATTTTCCAGCATTCATTCTATTAAATGGAAAATTAAGTAAACGAAGCATAAAAGGTAAGTTAAATAGTTTAGTTGTTGTCATAAATACTCCGTTTATATCTCTAATACAGGAATGGCTTCAGATTCAAATCGACTCTGAGTTAATTGTGGCTGTCCATGTTGTTTGATCAGGGTTTTGAGTTCACTTTTACATGAACCGCAATTGGTGCCGCACTTCAAACGTTCGCCTAATTTTTCAACTGAGTTATCACCTTCACTTACTATCGCGTCGACAATTTGATTTTCGCCGACTTTATAACAGCTACATATCGTTTTGCCGTTGATAAAATCAGCGCCAGGCACTGCACGTAGCACTCGATTTATTTGTTCAGCTGACACTTCTTCTTGTTGAAAAAGACTATCAACCCAGTCGCTGTTTATTTCCGTTTTGTATTGCGCGAAAAACCCAACAAAAACCAAACGGTTATCTTTAATACATAAAGCAGTTGCAATACCGCTTTGGCTATTTTCAAAATAACTCCAATTGCCTTCAATAGCCGTTAAATCTCGACTCCAGAACATTGGGCCTTCTATTTTATTAGCTGTCGCGCAGGCATATTCAAAGCCAGACTGAATGGTGTTTTTTGCCCAATAATCAGACTCAATGAGCATCTCTTCCAAACAAAACAATTGCATGAATTGACCCACCGGTGCTTTTTCAATATTCGCTACGGTGAACTTACTTTCAGGTTGCCCTGAGATCGGATCTACAAACGAACCGTATAGTTTGGCGATATTTGCAGTTGGCGCACTCAGCTTATTCCAATGAATTGGCGTAAAGAGTTGCCCGACTTTGAGGCCATCATCAACTTTCACTGGCACTAAAACCTCACCAAACTCGCTCGTCACCTTCACTAAGTTGCCGTCGGTTAAACCTTCCTTTGTTAAGTCTGTGCTGTGCATTGCGATAAAAGGTTCTTTTGTGTGTTTAGCCAAAGAAGCTGATTTACCTGTACGTGTCATCGTATGCCAATGGTCTCGAACTCTTCCTGAATTCACGCCATAGGGGTATAACGCACTCGCTTTTTGTTGTGGCAATTTGGCTTCAACAGCGACAAAATTGGCTTTGCCACTTGGTGTATAAAATGTATTGTCGGCAAATATATGCTGACAACCATTTGGATATCTTGTGTTAACTGGCCATTGAACGGGCTGTAATGCGTCATACTCAGCTTCACTTAAAGACGCTAATCCGGAAATATCAAAGTCGCGGACAGCGTAACTTTCAGACCCATTTTTGTAGCCAGATAAGCCTGCATGTTCGACAAATATTTCAGCTGGGTGTTGATAAGTAAATGCGTCTTCAAAACCCATTTTTACCGCAATATCTGAAATGATCTGCCAATCGTGACGAGTTTCACCTGGGGCTGCTAAAATGCCTCGTTGACGTGAAATACGTCGTTCTGAATTAGTGACAGTACCATCTTTCTCGCCCCACGTTGTCGCTGGTAATTTAACATCTGCAAAGTCCATAGTATCTGTATCTGCCATGCAATCAGATACAACGACTAATTCGCAGGTTTTAAGTGCAGTTTCAATTTCGTTTCGATTTGGCAGACTCACCATGGGATTGGTGGCCATAATCCAGACGGCTTTAATTTCACCTTTAGCCATTTTATCAAACATTTCCACCGCTTTAGGGCCATATTCGTTACATATAGTAGGTGAGTCCCAATAACTTTGTACTAAATCACGATGACTTTCATCTTCGATATTCATATGAGCGGCTAACATATTTGCTAATCCACCAACTTCTCTGCCGCCCATTGCATTAGGTTGTCCAGTAATTGAAAATGGACCGGAGCCCAAATGTCCCAACTTACCAGTCGCCAAATGACAATTAATAATGGCATTACATTTATCCACCCCTTGGCTTGATTGATTAACACCTTGTGAATAAAACGTTACCGCTGTTGGAGTTTGGCAAAAGGCATTAAAAAAAAGTAGGAGATCACTTTCTTGAAGCTCACAGAAGGTAGCTGTTGTTGCCACTGTCCACGACGAAACAGACTCAGCTGTAAGGTCAAAACCTTCACAATAGCGCTCGACATAATCCCTATTCACCCCACCATTATTAATGATGTAATTAAGCATCCCCATAAACAATGCGACATCTGTACCCGGTTTAACCGGTAAAAACAGATCAGCTAATTCAGCCGTCGCACTGCGTCTTGGGTCAATAACCACAACTTTCATATTTGGGTTGTCTTTTTTGGCCTGTTCCATTCGCTGAAATAAAATGGGGTGAGTCCATGCTGCGTTTGATCCGACCAAAATAAGTAAGTCTGTTGCGGATAAGTCTTCATAGCTGCATGGCACCGTATCTGAACCAAATGCACGTTTATAGCCTGCAACGGCAGATGACATACATAATCGAGAGTTTGTATCGATATTTGCTGAGCCGATATAACCTTTCATTAGCTTATTTGCGACGTAATAATCTTCCGTTAAAATTTGACCAGATACATAGAAAGCAACTGCTTGTGGACCGTGTTCAGCAATAATTTTCTTAAATCCGTTAGCAACAACGTCTGTGGCATGGTCCCAGGTGGTACGTTCTCCATTAACTTCTGGATACAATAACCGACCTTCCAAATCTGTAGTTTCAGCTAAATTAGAGCCTTTTACACAAAGCTTACCGAAGTTCGCCTGATGCTGTTTGCTGCCACTTACTGCAGTTAACTGACCGTTAACAATAGTTGCATCCACACCACAACCAACCCCGCAGTATGGGCAAGTAGTTTGGCAAACTTTCTGTTCAAATTGTTGTACTGACATTTTTTACTCACAAAAAAGGCGCGACGGTTTTCACCGTAGCGCCTTTGCTTAATTTTATTAGCTTCTCAACACTGAGAAGTCGAGGTCGAAGTGTTGTTTTCGACGTCTTGAAAATTATTTTATATTCTATGTACTCAAAATTTATACATTTATATAAACAAGTTACGTGCCAGCATCTGCTTTATTCTTTATTCTCTACAAGCCACTGTAAATACTGGAGTTTAGGGCACTATAGGTAAAGGTGACTTTGTTCAAGACAGAAAAAAACGCACTACTTGGGTGCGTTTTTTTTATCATCACTTATTAGCTTCACCTAAATGGTTCAACTGTTCCGTAAGGCCAACATCGATTCATATAAGTCATTTCGATAAACATTATTAACAACTTCATTAAGTTGGGTATCTGTCCAATCGCCTAACTGCCCTGCACCTTTCATTTTCTCTATCAAGAACATGCCTTGCTCAACAATCGGTTGATTGGTATTACTCCGAAAAAACTGATTGTAGCCAGGTATATCTCTTGGTGGTGCTCCTTTCGCGGTAATACAACTACCAATCAAACTTGGCGCGATTACATCAACGGGCGCATCTAAATATTGTTGCAGGATAATGGCTGTTTCAAATCGATTTGCAACTGACTCTAACCATTCGCAAGCTTGTTGTACTGCAGCGAGTAATGCCAAATAGGTATTGGGGTTAGTCTCTTGCCATTCCTTAGTTACGGCCAACACTTTTTCCGGGGCTTCCTGCCATATGTCACTCGAAGTCGTGACTGTTTCGCCAATACCACCTCGAACCGCTTGGGCGTTCCACGGAGTACCGACACAAAAACCATCGATGTCATTATTTTGCAATGCCGTGGTCATACTTGTCGGTGGAATAATGATCAATTCAACATCTTTGTTAGGTGTAATATCACCTGATATCAACCAATCTCTTAGTTGATAAAAATGACAAGAGTAAGGGTAAACAGACGCTATTTTTAATACCTCACCCGACTGGTCTATGACCCTTTTAAGCCACTTTGCTTCAAGCGGCAGTGGTGGAGTTATTCCGTTATTTAACTCCCTAACTTTATCCATCAAGGCTGTCGATAACGTTACACCGTTACCATTCATGCTCAAGTTAAAGGCATTAATGACCTCACATTTTGGTCCATTTAAACCTAACGAACTAGCAATTGGCATCGGTGCTAAGACCTGCGCCGCGTCTAATAAACCAGCGTTTAACCTATCTCTTACCGTCGCCCAAGAATACTGAACATGCAATGAAACATCTAATCCCCATTGTTCAAAATAACCTAGATGTTTCGCCATCACTAAGGGGGCACAATCGGTTAATGCCACTATTCCAATATCAAGTTGGGTTTGTTCTAAATGCGTTTGTGAACTCATGTTATTTACCTCCGCCTATCAACTGCATCATGGAGATTAGGTTCTTTGCTACGTCTTCCATCTTCTGTCCATTATCCATCGCCATTTTTCGAATCGCTGAATAAGCCTGTTGCTCGCTCATACCTTGCTTTTCAATTAATAGTGCTTTGGCTTGATCAACCCACTTTCTCGACTGCAATTTCCGTTTGGCATCTGTTAATTCGGCCTTTAGCCCCTGAAACTCATTAAAACGAGCGACCGCGACATCGAGAATAAATTTGGCTCTATCGGGATTTGTTTCACCTGAAACATAAGCACTAACACCAGCTTTAATGCTGTCTCGCATTAAGTCCGGTTGGTCTTGTTCAGAAAACATAACAATGGGCTTTGGGTTAAATTCAGATATCGTACTCAAACTTTCAATTGTGTCGCGATTAGGTGATTCAATATCAATTAGAATGATGTCAGGCTCGGTATTTTCAACTTCCCTTAAAAGTGAGGCACTCGTGTGAGCTAAGTGTTTCACGACATAAGGAGAAGCTGCCAGCGCTGCCCGGAAACTTTCCGCGCGTTCCATGTCATCGTCAATGACTAACACGGTTAACGTGTTTGTTGTTTTATTTTTAGTAGCCATAGTGAGATGTGTTACTTTGTTAATTGTGATCGCGAGTAATGCTTCAATATTTGCACCAGATAGGCAGGTTTCTTTGAGATCTGCTGTAACCTGCTATTTTATTGATGTTGGCATGTTATGAGTCGTTTTTATCAAACGCATGCAAAACACTTGCACCACAACGGATGCACCACAATAGGAATACGTCCCCAATTTGACGCAACGTTTGCTTTTGTATTAGTTTGGTTATTTTTCTATCCCTTACCCACCCTAGGTTTAGTCAATTACATCTTCTGGTATGGAAGTTGAAGGCACCAACTGATTAACGTTTACGCGCCATGGTTGTTATAAGTAATTGTAAAAAAGACCGGAAATGAATTCCGTTAAAAATTCGTTTTCTGCGATAATAAAATCTAGGCTATCTCATTCGCGAAGAAATACAGTAGTACTGGTATTACAAAGGCAGTGCTATTAGAGTAGAAATACAGAAGCGCGAATTAACAGAGCCCTGTGGTCCCAAAGTTACGACAAACAAAATTTGAAAAAGAAGTGAAAATGAAACGGTTAAATTCCCCAGTATGTTGATAGATAGTTACCAAAGACAGTTCCATTATTTGCGACTATCGATAACCGACGTCTGTAATTTCAAATGCGACTACTGTTTACCGGATGGATACGATTGCAGTAATCCGCGGGAATTTTTAACAATAGACGAAATAAAAAGGTTAGTAACGGCCTTTGCAGAGCTGGGTGTCAGTAAGGTAAGGATCACCGGTGGCGAGCCAGGATTGCGAAAAGATCTTGCTGAGATCATTCGCGTTGTAAAAAACGTCGACGGTGTTGATACCGTGGCATTGACCACAAACGGCTACAATCTCGAAACGCAAATAGAAAAATGGGTCGATGCTGGATTAGATTCTCTAAACGTCAGTATTGATAGTTTAAAGTCAGACACCTTTAGACTCATAACAGGCAGTAATAAACACCAGTCCATTCTAAAAGGTATCGACAAAGCAATCTCGTTGGGCGTTAAAAATGTAAAAGTTAATGCCGTATTGCTTAAACAGTTTAATGAAAACGAATTAACCGACTTTTTGCAGTGGATAAAATTTAAACCCCTGAGCTTAAGATTAATTGAGCTGATGGAAACCGGTGACAATAAAACGTATTTTGCCAAGCAGCATGTCAATGGCGAGCAACTTAAGAACAAAATTGAAAATGATGGATGGTTACCAATTGTTAAATCTAAAGTTGCAGGCCCCGCGTTAGAATATTGTCATCCTGATTTTCAGGGTAAAATTGGTTTTATATTGCCATACAGCAAAGACTTTTGCGCAAGTTGCAATCGTCTTCGAGTTTCTTCGGTAGGTAATTTACATAAATGTTTATTTGCCGAAGAAGGCCTTAACTTTAGACATCTGTTGCAATCAAGCAGTCAATTGTCACAACTTAAAGTTTGGTTACAAACACAATTAGACGACAAAAAAGAAACGCATTTTTTACAAGACAATAAAACCGGTGCTACAAAACACCTCGCAATGTTAGGTGGCTAAGTCGCTCTTAAAACCTCACTTTATTCGACTGAGCGTTGGCATTAATTTGCTGTTTTTATAGTGCTAACGTGCCGTTGAGTATGTATTGTCTTAATGCATATAAATCATTTGGTAAAATCAATATTGGAACCGTTTAATGTCTCATTCAGAATTTATTGGTGTTGTCATGTCAGGAGGCAAGTCTCAACGGATGGGGACCAATAAAGCCTTATTAGAGCGTCATGGTAAAACCATGGCGGACTTTACCGCAGAGTGTCTTACCACAGCTGGAGCTCGGCAGGTTTTGCATTCTGTCCCATTTGGCTTTGAAACAGTTGCCTCTAATCAAATCGCCGACATAACGTCTTCGTTAGGCCCACTTGGTGGCATATTGTCGATCTTAGACTATGCAATCAATCAAGATATCAAAACCAACTTCCTATTTGTTCCTGTCGACTTACCTTTGCTCAAACCACAAACGTTAACTCAATTGGCCCAGTACTCATTAATAAATGAAAATGCCGTGACATTTCATCGACAACCACTACCCGTTTTGATCCGGCCATCTTTAGACATACTTAAAACGTTAATTGAAATAACCGATACTCAGAAAAATTTATCTATGTTTCACTTTTTAGACAAAATAAATGCAGAAGCAATAAAATTAGAGGATGTTGACGTATTGTATAATTCCAACAGACCTGAAGAGTGGCAAGCTGTATTAGCAAAGTTAAAAAGCTAACCACGATTGTAACGTATATTTTAATACAAATTTTTAATACAAATTTTTAATACAAATTTTTAATACAAGGATTGCACAATTTACCTATTAGAGCGGTCTATCGTCACAAAGAAGAGCTTCTCGACAATCTACATATCAACCAAAAATTGCTTAATAACATCTTTGTAATTACGGCTTACTTTTACCTGATCATATTCTCCTAACTGCAGAAAAAACTCACCTTTAGTATGCGGTGTTACTTTTTTAATATACGTTAAGTTTACTATAGTAGAGCGGTGTACTCGTTTAAATATTGTCGGATCTAATTCCTCTAGTAATTGTTTTAACGTACTGCGTTTTATGTGTGTAACACCACCAGCATGAAGACATACATAATCCCCGGCGGCGTCGACCCACTCTATCTCCGACTGTTTTAACAGGGTGATATCGCCTCGGTCTTTGATCAGGACTTTACGCTCTAGGTTAGGGTTATTTTTAGCGGCACGAGCTAAATCTTCTTCTGTCATCGAATCATCATCACGAAATGAATCAATAGCACTTATAATCCGATTTTTACCGTCTTTTTCTTCACTTAATATTCGTTCTTGCACTCGCATTACTGCCAGCTGTAAACGTTCTAAATCTAGCGGTTTTAATATGTAGTCAACGGCATGGACGTCGAAAGCATCAATAGCATATTGTTCGTAAGCGGTTGTGAATACAATAAGTGGCATAACGTCTGTTTGTAATTTTTTAATAACACCAAAACCATCTATTCCCGGCATCTGAATATCGAGAAAAACCAAATCTGGACTTTTTTCCATTATCACTTCGATGGCTTGGCGCCCATTTGAGCACTCGCCTATTATGTCGATATTGTCGATTTTGCTTAGCTTCGAACGCAGGATCTGCAGGGCTAACGGCTCGTCATCAACAATCAATGTAGTGATTTTTTTCATATGCTCTGTTCCATCTATGCCATTGGTTCATAGGGTATGGTTATTATTGTTGTAAGCCCACCAGACGATTTGGATTCGAGCTCAAATTTGTAGTTATTGTCGTAAATAACTTTTAATCGTTCGTCGATATTTCTTAATCCAACACCTCGGCTTTGCTTGAAGTCCACTTTACTCTTAGACGCCTGACGACCGACTTCTGGTCCAGCCCCAGTATCGCTCATTTCGAGGATCAGTTTATCGTTTTGAATGTAAGATTTTAAACTTATCGTACCGCCTTCTTCATTCTGAGCAATAACGTGTTTCATCGAATTTTCAATAATGGGCTGAATTAATAGGCTAGGTACCAAAGCCAATTTTGAGTTTTCACTCACATTGAAGTCGAGTTTTAAGCGCTCGCCAAAGCGTGTTTTTTCAATTTCCAAATACAATTTTAGCGCATTAAGCTCTTTGTCTAAAGGCAGTTTAGTGTCTGGATTGTTATCTAATGAATAACGTAAGAACTTACTTAATTGCACCGTCATTTTTTGTGCTTGTTCTGATGCTTCAACTTCGATTAGGGAGTTTATTGCATTGAGCGTATTACATAAAAAGTGAGGGTTTAACTGATATCGCAACATCTTAATTTTGGCGTCTCGTGCAACACTTTGTGCGGTTAAACGCTTTAATTGCTCTTCACGAGCTTCGGCCTCTGCCCGTAACATAATTCGATGTTCTTCTTCGAGTAATTGATAATAACGCAATCCATGAAAAATACTTACCCAACATAAAAAGATAAAAATACTGCCAAAATACCAACCGCCAAAATCTCGCCAAACGCCACCTTCGTTCGTCATAAACATGTAGGTTTCAATTCGAATTGCGGTCCAAATGGCAGCCACGAGCATGATCCAAATAAAACCAACCGTTAACCTAATAGAGGCGGGTTTATTCCATACACTCATAAACACTTTGTACAAGGGAATCGAAACAATAAACCCAACAATACCTTGCAGCAAAGTATGGCCAACATAAATTAAATTGAGTTGTGCATACCAAAGCGTTAGCGTGAACAGACTGATAATACAAAGAAAAGCCCAAAAGCCTACCTGCATTACCCAAAATTGCGACATTCTTGTTTTTATCATAGCGCCATTACGTTTTAAAACAGTCGGTTAAACCTAGCACACCATGTATTACTTGCCTATGTTAACCCGTTTATTCACGGTCAATAGTTGTAAATTTTAGAACCACCAAAGAAACGACATTAACCTCAATAAATAGCATTACAATTAAAATCAGACAAAGTGGACATTTTTAACGGCCAGTGCGACCGCGATAACTTATTGAAGACAATGGTCATTTAACCCAAATTCAGCGGTCCAAAAACAACACAGACACCCACCTCAGTTTTCCCTGTCAAAGCCTGAAAAAAAACAACGCAGAAAACAACGCAGACACCCACCCCAGTTTTCCCTGTCAAAGCCTAAAGAAAAACAACGTAGACACCCACCCTAGTTTTAATTGCCCAAGCCTGAAAAACAACGTAGACACCCACCCCAGTTTCACCTGCCCAAGCCTGAAAACAACGCAGACACCCACCCCAGTTTTCCCTGCCCAAGCCTGAAAAACAACGCAGACACCCACCACAGTTTTACCTGTCAAAGCCTGAAAAGGAAAACGAAAGAAAAAATAACGAAGACACCCACCCTAGTTTTCCCTGCCCAAGCCTGAGAAACAACGCAGACACCCACCCCAGTTTTCCCTGCCTAAGCCTGAAAAACAACGTAGACACCCACCTCAGTTTTCCCTGTCAAAGCCTGAAAAACAACGTAGACACCCACCCCAATTTTATCTATCAAAGCCAGAGCAAAACAACGCAGACACCCACCCCAGTTTTACCTGTCAAAGCCAGAAAAGTAATGTCATTTACTTAGAACAAAGCGTAAAAAAGCCGCTACAACAACTGCAGCGGCCTTTAGCGTTACAACTTAGACAACATTAGAAGCTGTATCTAGCACCAACTACGTAACGTGTACCGTATTGTCGAGCGTATAAAAATTGCTCTTCGTATCGGCCAAAACCTTGTTCGGTTTCGTTGTTCAAGTTTACGCCATCAAAGAAGACCGTAAACTGCTCAGTTACGTCATAATTCACGCTGATATCCCATTGGCCAAATTCTTTTGCAAATTGTGGTGGAACATCTGACGAACCTTGAGATTGGCCTTGACCAATCAAGTACTCATCGCGCCATGAATATGTAGTTTTAACCGACAAACCGTCTTTTTCATAAAACAGTTGGAAGTTAGCTGAGTTACTTAATCCTGGTAACACGGCTTGGATTTCAAGTAATTCAGGATCATATTCAACGTCACCGTCAACAAATGTCGAGTTGAACGCAAAACCATAGCCTGATTCACCAAATACGTGCTGCACCGCAAATTCCAAACCATATACAGAACGTTCGTCCACGTTTTCAGGTGAACTGATTGTCCACGTTACTAATGGATCGGTTGCTGGATCGGGTTCGATTACGCCATCTAGGTTGCCATTGTTATTGGCTAACATCTGCTGAAATATTGCACTGTCAGTCGCTTGTTCGCCACGCGCTTCTATTTGGCCTACCGCGGCATTCCAGCGGTCACCTAAATAGATGTCGTGAATACCATCAATCGTGATCTCAACTTGTGAGTTATCAATCCATTTATCCACTTCTTTAGCAAATAGGCCAAGAGACAAATAATTTGCTTCGTCGTAATAATATTCGAATGACACATCTACGTTGGTTGATTGGTATGGTTCTAAGTTAGGGTTACCTCTGCCACCGGTGCGCGCACCAATTTTAGGGCTACCCGAGACCGAAAACGAACCTAATAAATTGCCTAAACCAGGGCGTGTAATGGTTTTACCCATCGACATACGACCGACCAACTCATCAGTTAAATCAACTTTGATGTCTAACATAGGTAAAATAAGGTCGTATTCACCGGTGTAGGTAACTTCTTCTATTTCTGGTTTAAAGTCAGTTATCCACTCAGACGCCGCAACCCAATTTACCTGCAATGGAATTTGGCTTTCTGAAGGACTAACCACTTCGGTTTTTTCATAACGAATACCAGCATTTAGTTGGACAGGGAAATCTCCAACTTCAAGATCCCATTCCGTCTGCAAATAAAAGCTTGTTGTTGTTTCTTCAACTAACGATTGTGGAACAGATCCACTGTAATAGGCATCTGGTACATAAGCATTCGCCCCTAACACTTCTTCAGTCAACACCGCGGTTTGTCTCGCAACAGCTTCGTCGAAGTCATATGTGTAATAATATCCTGGATTTAAATCACTACCACCACCATCAAACTGATCTAGGAAATCGCCTGTGTCGTGTCTCACAAACATATCGTCTGGTAACATTTCAACAAAACTAGGATCAAACCCTGGTCCACCGCGCAGCCCACTCCAAGCAGACGAACCGCTCATGGTTTGTGTGGTGCTTGAAACACCTGCTTTAACATACGCTAGAGATGAGTTATATGGGTTAGCCCAGGTTGAGTGCAATTGAAATTGCTGCACAGTAGACTCACCTGGATTATGTAAAAATTGACTAAAGTTGGAGTCAATTTCACTCGGCAATATTTCATTTGTACCGTTTTTCCACAGTATATTTACGCTTGGGATTTCACCTTCACGATAATCATAAATTTTAGATGCTAATTGGTCCGAACCCAAAATAACCTGACCCGAGTTACCACTGCCTTTATCTGCGCCATTATCAATTTCAGTGATGGAGTCGTGGTAATCCAATTCGATATGCAAATCGTCTGTTAATTGCCAATCGAAATTAATACCGAATGAACTCGACTTAACTTCGGTAGTATCTTTGCTCGCGCTAAATGAACCGTCGTCACCACTAATATCAGCATAAATCGCCGTACCATTGCTATCAAGTTCATAGCTGTTGATATTGGCACCAAAGTTGTTCCAAATCCCCCAACCAATAGATTCAGTCGCGGTCACGGCATTAGTTGCTGTGTAATCCGTTGTAATAACTAAGTCGTCATTGACTGCATATTGCAAAGTAAGTTGACCATTCGTGCGGGCGCGACGAACGTCGGCAATACCGTAGTTCATGTCTTTGGCAAAATAGTGATTACCAATCCGATTACCTTCACTGTCCATAGGACGAGGGTCAATAACCTTGTCATCATCTAAAGTTGGGAGGCCTACATTGGCCTGCCAACCTTGAATGTTGGCTTCTTGCTTTTGAAAGTCACGTCGATGGTGAGAAACAGACAGGGCAACACCAAAGGTTTCGTCTAAAAACGTATTGCTGTAGATGCCACCAAATTCTGGCGTAATATCATCTCCAGCCACGTTTGAAGAGTCGTAAATACCTTTACCCATCAAGCTAAATTTCTCGCCTGGTGATTGTAAAGGTTTAACCGTAACAATATTAACGGTTGCCCCTAAACCACCGGTAGGCACTTCTGCCCGAGCCGTTTTTTGAACTTCTAGTGCACTTACACCTTCTGACGACAAGTTTTCAAAGCTAAACGAACGGGTAAAACCGGTACCCGGCATTTGTCTGCCATTAAGCGTGATTAAGTTAAACTCAGGGCCAAAACCACGAACCGTGATCTGACTTCCTTCGCCATTTGACCGACTAATAGATACGCCAGTAATACGGCCTAAGGATTCAGCTAGGTTCGTATCCGGAAATTTACCCATTTCTTCGGCAGAAATTGCATCAACAACCCCTGAACTGTCTCGCTTTAGATCCATTGATCGAATTAAGCTACCTCGGATCCCTTTGACCTGAATGACTTCAATTTCGTCGTCGGCAATTTTGTCATCTTCGGCTGCAAAACTTGGAAGCACAACAGCTGTACCAAGGATAATGGCCAATGACGACGCCAATTTGTTCTTTTTAAAGTTAAGTGATTTCATAACTTCTCTTCTAATAATTTGTTTACTGAACAACTAAAACTCATTTGGTTGAAAACATTGATAAATAGTTTTAGTTCACTTTTATTAAGGGCAAGCTCACTCACCCTTATTCCATGTAAATCCCAGCTATTGCTGAACCATGACGCTGACATTATCCAACTGCACTTGGCCAACGGCCGCGCCCATGTCGAAAAATACGCGACTGGTATCATCACCAAAGCCGGTCGTAGTAATCGTATACGTGTAAGTTGTCCAGTCTGGCGTTAGCGTTAACGTTTCAACGACATTAGTCCAAGGTTCATGATCCAAACCAAGCCCTGCCATTATTTCTCTGGAGTCGTCTGATCGCGCGTCAAATTTCAATAAATACGTCGTACCTGGCACCAAGGTCATGGACTGCTTTAAGCTAACGTCCCAAGGGTTACCAGCTGCGGCGATATCAGCACTGAAGATGCCACCACCAACACTTGCCGCCATACCATCTGTTCCGCCCCAACCCGTTGCTGAGTCAAAACCACCATTTATTAATAATTCGCCACCTGCAGTACCACCGGTGCCGCCACCGCTTCCTGTGCCACTACCGTCATCAACAATTTTCACGCTAATGTTGTCCAATTGAACCTCGCCCGTCGCGGCGCCTAAGTCAAAGAACACTCGGCTTGCATCATCGCCAAAACCGGTCGTGGTTATCGTAAACGTGTAGGTTGTCCAATCTGGCGTTAGGGTCAACGTTTCAACAACATTGGTCCAAGGATCATGGTCTAAACCAAGTCCAGCCATTATTTCTCTAGAATCAGCAGAACGTGCATCAAAGGTCAATGTGTAAGTCGTATCCGGAACCAAGGTCATGTTTTGCTTTAAGCTCACATCCCATGGGTTTCCAGCCGCGGCGATATTGGCACTGAATATTCCATTACTAATGCTTGCTGCCATTCCGTCAGTTCCGCCCCAACTTGCTGCAGAGTCAAAACCACCATTGGCGACGATCTCTTCGCCTGGAGTTGTTACGACAGTACCGCCACCATTTCCTGAGCCCTCACCGACAAGTTGAACACTGACGTTATCAAGTTGAACTTCGCCTACGGCTGCCCCAAGGTCAAACAACACGCGACTATTGTCATCACCAAATCCAACGGTTGTGATAGTGACCATATAAGTTGTCCACTCATTAGTCAGCGTCACTGTTTCGACAACATTGGTCCAAGGATCATGGTCAAGACCAAGTCCGGCGATAATGTCGCGAGCATCGTCTGAACGTGCATCAAACTTCAAGACATAAGTGCGGTCGGCAATTAAAGTCATATTTTGCTTTAAACTCACGTCCCATGGATTTCCCGCGACTGCAATATCCGCAGTAAATATACCGTTAGAGATGCTGTCCACCATTCCGTCGGTGCCGCCCCAATTTGCAGAACTGTCGAACATGCCATTGAGGATAAGCTCCTCTCCATTGCCTTTTTGCTCTGAAATATCATTTGAAATGTCATCATCAGACGGGATACCAAAATAAATATTGTCTACTCGGTAAACTGCGCCGGTACCATTACCCCAACTTGGGAAGATCATAACAATATCAATCGCGGTCAAATCTAAACCGGCAGACGCTAATTCTATTAGTGGAAAAGTATATGCTTGCCATTCACCAAGTACTGGTGTTTCACCTTGTTTGCTTGTTGTCAGCTCAACTTCTGCAGCGGTGTTCCCACCGGCACTTTCTAACTTTAATAACCAGCTTGTTTCACCATTGTCTGGCATTGTGACCACTTTCATGTCGAAACGTAAAACACCTTCGTTGATATAATCATCAACATCTGCGACGCCTCCGGTATCTCGACCAAAAAATCCTACGACAGTGCCACCATCACTACCTTCACCTATGGTAAATTCAACAACGCTGCCATGCTCAGCATCATCTTCGGCTTCAACTTGAGGTAAAAATGCACAGCAGTCCCATAATCTCCAAGCACTGTTTACTGCGTCTTGGTAAAGAGTATATGCACGGTCATAAACGGTATTATCTGGTCCTTTCACGTCACCTGTGCCGCCGTCAACCGGGCCAGAACTATGTATCTTAAAATTATCTAAACGAAATATTGCGCCATCGCCTTGTCCCCAGGCAGGAAAAACCAACACAACGTCAATTGCAGAGACATCAAATCCATCTTCAACAAGTGGACCTAGAGGAAGTTTGTAGTGAACCCATTCATTTAGAATGGGACTATCTGTTAAACGAATTTCGTCGGCTGTACCGCCTAATGCCGTTCCGCCATTTGATTCAATTTTTAAGTACCAAGGCGCGTTAGGATTTGATGGTGGGGACATTAACTTTAAATCAAACTCGATTACGCCAGATTGTGAAAGTGAACTGCCGTCAAAAGGATAACCAGAACCACCTTGATCAGACCGTACATTAAATCCAACAACGGCTGCTCCCGTTATGTGAAACTCAGCGACATTGCCATGTTCATCATCATCTTGCACCACCATTGGTACAGCGTCACTCTCACCATCAGCAACCCTAGAATCCCACATTGGCCAGTTTTGATTTACGTCGTCTTCAAATAACGTTAATTTTGCGCCTTCAAACGCAGCACCTATGCTCACGTTATCGATTTGAAATTCACCAAGAGCGTTTAAAAATTTTATCGCAGTAATTGCTGACGTATCTAACCCTAAAGCTCGAAATGAACCAATATCGAACATAACATGTTGCCACTCACCCGAGACGAGCGATACACCATCAATATTAGACGATAAAAGCACTTCACCAGCAGTAACCGTTGTCTCCTGTGTAGTGCCGTCGGTTTTAGTCGATTCTATTTTAATTGTCCAATCGAGAGATGCGTCCTGCGGGACACTTACCACTTTGACATCAAATTCGATTTTTGCGTCATCTGGTAACAAAGTGCCGTCATATGCGATACCCGAAAAACCAAACTCGGTTGTTAATGATGCATTGCTAAATAACGCAACTTCGCCATAGTTTTCATCATTTGAATCGACTATCGACGCAGAATCACCCACTAAATTCCAACTTGAATCACTGTCTTCAAACAAGTCTACGCCAACCGGTACAGGCAAAATTGGCGGAATAGGTACAGGAGCGGCACCACGAATAAAGGTATTATTGTAATAATCTGAATTGATTGTCGCACAGCCTTTACCCGTAACCGGATCTTTGGAACATTGATAAACCCGCACATAATCCACCAGCAACGCATTGCCATTTGCAAACGCAGAATGAGACACACCATTAGCTAACGTGCCTTTGTCATCGCCTACTTGATAATCAAATGCTTGGTTAACGTTGCCAGCCCAATCACCACCGACGGCATTGTTTAAAATGATGAAGAAGTTTTGGTCAAATGGTGCTGGACCATACATGATGTCTTTATCTACAGAGTTTTGATCTACGGTATACCAACCTTTAGTACTTAACCCGTTCGCCTCATTATCTATCGCACGGTAAGTCACCTCAGAATCACGTTGATAGCCAAATAAAACATCGTCCACATACCAGCGAATTTCGCCTTCTTCCCACTCAACGGCATAGGTATAAAATTGGCTTTCAGGACCTTGGTTAGTTGGCAAAGCATATTCATTACCCGAATAGTCATGGTTGCCAGAAAGTGGGCCGTAATGCAGTGTGCCATGCACATGAGAATCAATTTCTCCATCTGCGCGCAGTTCACCTATATTGACCCATTCAATAATGTCTATTTCGCCAGAATGTGGCCAACCGCCATAAACACTGTCGGTAGGCATCATCCAACCTGCAGCAAATGTCCCTTGCCCTTCAGGTGATTTAGCTCTTATCTCAATACGACCATATTTAAAGTCCCCCTTTCCCTTGGTGACGATTCTTGAAGAAGTATACGGTTTCGTTAAACCCGACCCCGGTGTTGTAGGCTTGGCAACGATGTTTAGAATACCCTCTTGTAAAAATAAATTTTCAGGAGAGTCGGTATAACATTGCGCTTCATTGTTACCGCCGCCACTACAATTGATCTCAAACGACCACTTTGACATGTCTAAGCTGGCGCCATCAAACTCATCGCTCCATACCAACTCCCAGTCAGAACTCGGCGTTCTTAAGTCCGGTGGGGTGAAATCAGATTCTGTTTTAATGGTATCTCCGCAGCCAACTATGGCTCCAGATAAGGCAAGTCCGACTGTAAGCAAACGCCATCTTGCATATTGTGTAACCCTGTTGAGTTTCATTAATTATCTCCAATGTGAATTTATTGGGTACTCGAATTATTATTATTGTTTTTACTCCCGAGCTGAGAGTTAAAACGTATCGTTACCAAATGTATATTTCGCTAGGGTAATTTTTAACACAGCAGTTTGATGCGCTATTAAAATAATCGCCAAGGCGGGACGTTAGAAAGATAAAGCGGACAAATCACCGTTTTTGCCCTTTGGCCGTAAAGTCATTCCTGCTAAATCCTCTCCTATTTTAAGTCAGAGAACATAAAGAAGAGCAGGCGTTTATGCTCACCTATTTATAGTTTCAAATTTATCGGTATTCCACCTAGTCGCAAAATTTGCACCGCCCTGTCGCGTTTCGATTGTCGTAATGGATTAAATAACCAACAGTGGATTCAGCCGAATTGGCAAATAATAAAAAAGAACGACTATTTGGTCGTACGATAATGGGGTTAACATGAATTCAAATTACACTAAATTTAATAAATCGCTGGTTTTTGGCGCAATGGTTATGGCACTGAGTGCTTGTAGTTCTGATGATGACGAAGAAGTTGTCGTAACAGACCCAGTCAATGCTGCACCGGCGATTTCAAGTACAGCTCAAACGTCAGGTTCAGCCGGCGATGCATACACTTACACCGTTACTGCAACAGATGCCGACGGCGACACGTTAACGTATGCCGCAACAACATTACCAAGCTGGTTAAGTTTTGATACAGCAACCGCGACACTCAGCGGTACACCTACGGCAACCGACAATGGTGATCACGACGTTACTATTACGGTTAGCGACGGCACAGATACAACAACATCTTCATTTACGATTTCAGTTACAGTTCCAAATACTGCCCCTATGGTCACAAGTACCTCAATGACAGCAGCAACTGAAAATACCGCTTATAGCTACACATTAACCGGTTCTGACGCCGATGGTGATACATTAACCCTTAGTGCCACGACTATTCCTAGTTGGCTATCATTTGACGCAAATAGCGGCGTATTAAGTGGCACACCTGCTCAAGCAGACGTTGGTGATCATAGTGTAGTCTTAACTATATCTGACGGTACCGACGCTATTACTGACACCTTTACGATATCCGTAGCGGCGGCGGACGTAGTCGACCTCACACCGACAACTGGCGCCTTAAGTATTTTTGATGAAAGTACGCAAACGGGTTGGTTCGCTTGGGACGACTCTGGTACATACCCACCAGTAGTAAGTGCCGATGACGCTGATCACGGCCAGGCCATTGAATTTAAAATTACAGGTAGCACGGTTGTAGGTTTCACAACGAGAGAAGCTCACGGTGCGACAAATGGCGTAATCCACAACGCAAGTAGCATTACAGATGACGGTACCTTGTCTTTTGACCTTAAAATGACGCAGGCACCTACCGCAGGAACCGTTTCTTGGTTTGTTAAACTAGAAACATCAGATCCAAGTACAGCTGTAGAAGTTAATATTTCCACTAGCCAAGAAGGTCACGTAACACCGGTATTAGATGTTTGGCAGACGTATACGTTTAATCTTAAAAGTTTAGCTGACAACGGACTCGACATGTCAAAAGTTGATATCGTATTGGTATTCCCACAATGGGGCCAAGGCGATGGCGCAATGTTCAAGTTAGATAACGTGGCATTTAATGCAGACGGCGCGATTTCAAACAGCAATGGCAATGGCGCAACCACAACGACTGCATTAGGTATCGACTTTGAAGGCTCACAATTGACTTGGGAATCGTTTGACACAGCCAACATCATGTTTGAAAGCAATCCAAACACAACGGGGATCAATGCCTCTGCCACTGCAGGTCTGTTTAACGTTGCTCAAGGCGATGGCGAGTGGATCGGAGCACGAACTGAGGGCATCGATAATTTTGCGCTAAGTGATTCAAACTGTTTGGTAACTATGGATGTTTACAAAGATACCTTAAGTCCAGTTGACGTTAAATTTGAAAAATTCAATGGTGATGGTTGGGGCTCTCATGGCACAGTTTCGGCTACCAATACCGTTGTTAATCAGTGGGAAAAACTCTCGTTTAATTTCTGCAGTATGATTGGTTTACCTGAAAATGATGATATCGGTGCGTTTGTCGTGTTCCCAGACAGAACCGGTAGTAGAGCTCAAGCGACCGTAAACTACGTCGATAATATTACATTCAGTTCAGGCTCAGGCGCAGTAATAACAACGGGTCCTACTGCGGGCGCACCGGTGCCAATGGCATCAGCATCTGACGTAATTTCAATATTTAGTGATTCATACACCAACGTTGACGGTGTCAATGTAAATCCAGATTGGGGTCAAGCGACTGCCACAAGTATTGTTGATGTCGACGGTAATAATACCGTCAAAATGGAAAACCTAAACTACCAAGGTATTGAGTTCTCGAACCAAGATGTATCTTCTAAAATGAGTCTACATATTGACTATTGGACTGCTGATGCGGACGCATTTGAGTTATTCTTAATTAGCCCAGGCGCAGAAGTAAATTATACTGTAACGACAACTAAAGACGGTTGGCAAAGTCTAGACATTCCGCTGAGTACCTACTCTTCTGTTGTCGACTTAACAAATGCATTCCAATTTAAGTTTGACGCACAAAACACCGGTGGCGGTACAATTTATGTCGACAACTTGTACTTCTCATCTGCCGATGGTTCAGTTACCCCTCCGGTTGCAACCGGTCCAACTGAAGCGGCACCAACACCAACAGCACTTGATGCCGATGTAATCTCAATATTTAGCGATGCATTTACCAATATCGATGGCGTAAATGTAAACCCAGATTGGGGCCAATCAACGGCTACCTCAATTGTAAGTATTGAGGGTAATAATGCGGTTAAAATGGATGGTTTAACCTACCAAGGAATTGAATTTCCTAATAAAGATGTTTCAGGTAAAACGACCTTACACATCGATTATTGGACTGCCGATGCAACAGCATTCGAATTGTTCCTAATCAGCCCTGGGGCAGAAACGAATCACACCATCACCACGACTCAAGGCGGTTGGCAGAGTGTTGAGATCCCACTTAGTGATTTCTCTTCAGTCGTTGACTTAACAAATGCATTTCAATTTAAGTTTGATGCGCAAAACACTGGCAATGGTACGATCTTCATTGACAACCTGTACTTTTATTAAGCACATAAATTGTCCTTAGTGTAATCCTTAAAAAACGCCTTTAAATTTCGGTTTAAGGGCGTTTTCATTTGTCCCGTTCGGGTCTTCAACACGCGACTCTAAATCTAAAATCAATTTCCCTTATTATTTCTATTGCCATAACTTCTTCCGACAATAGATAAGTCAGTTGGCTGACACTACTTCACTGGTCAGCCTAAAAAGTACGGCACAATTCATCTGTTAATTTCCGCCTTTGCTCATTCAATTTTGGTCGACTAACCTTATGGCTTACTGTAGCTTAGTTCAAACCGTTGAAGATCACGCTTTAGTCTGCAATATCAACAAATAACGGGAACGATGAGCAACACTTCACTTTCAATGTTTTACATAATACGTTTATTTTAAAATCAAATTTCAGGGCAATCATGAGAAAACTAAAGCTACAAATGCAAATGACCTTAGATGGCTTTGTTGCCGGCACCAACGGTGAAATGGATTGGATGGTTTGGAACTGGGATGACGAGCTAAAACGAGCGGTTGCAGACTTAACAGCGTCGGTAGATACTATTTTGCTCGGTAAAAATTTGGCCCAGGGATTTATCCCTCACTGGACTAAAGTGGCGGATGATAAAAACCACCCTGAACATTCCGCAGGTCAAAAGTTTGTGAATACCCATAAAATTGTTGTGAGTAAAACATTAACGAAGTCTGACTGGCCGAACACTACACTCGCCAATGGCGATTTGGTTCAAGAAATAAACAAATTAAAACAACAAGAAGGTCAGGATATTATTGTTTATGGCGGCGGAGCGTTTGTAGCGTCATTAATTACCAATGAACTTATCGACGAGTTTAATCTTTTTATTAACCCAACAATCAATGGCAAAGGTATTGCCATTTTTAGTGAATGTCAGCAGCCGCAAAAACTCAAACTCGAACACTCAAAAGCATACCCGTGCGGCATTGTCGCGGTTCGATATACCTTGGACAGATCAGTGCCTGACACAAGTTCAGAATAAAGTTAAAGTTAGACCTAGACCAAATTTAAAGCGCCGCACACATAATCGAGATGTCCGTACACGGGCTTATTTATTGTCTGTTTTAGAAGGCTTTAACAAGTAAGTGCTTCAGTGGTATTTCAAATAAAAAACCAACCTAACTAGGTTGGTTTTTTGGAATCTAAGCACTACCCGTTACCCCCAACTTTCAATTAATGTGATGGAGATACCGCTTGCAAATGGTTAAACAAATATCAAAGGCTCTTTAAAAATTCCAGCACGGCAGACGTTTCGTCTTCGGATAGTTGCTCATACTGTTCTTTAGAGGCCTCACTTTCACCACCATGCCACAAAATGGCTTCTTCTAATGTACGAGCTCTGCCATCGTGCAAATAACTGTGTACCGGCGTACAGACTTCATTTCCTTGACCGCCAATAAGATTAACAACTCCGCCAGTGACACAGGCAGATAATCCTATTCCCCAAAGTGGGGTTGTACGCCACTCCGCACCAGACGCGAGTCCTTCGCCCAAATTGTCCGCAAGTCCGGGTCCCATATCATGCAACAACATGTCGCTATAAGGATGGATTGTTTGGCCAGCCAACTCAACCAGTGGGTGATATTCTACAGTGGTGAAAGTCGGAGTGTGGCAATCGGCACACCCGATTTGACTAAACAAAGCCTTACCATTAATCACACTTGTTTGGTCGATATCGCGCTGCGCTCGAACCCCTAATAACGAAATATATTTTACAAGGTTGTCTAGGTGTTCATCGTCTAAAGTCGCAGAACCTTTATCACATTGATGTTTAGCGTTTTGTTCTGAACCACAGTCGAGCACAGGTAATACCGTGGTTTTTACCCCTATGTCGGTATTTAGTGCGGCCGCAACTTGATGCTTAACACTCGATGTCGCAGCCTTCCAACCAAATCGACCTAATCGCGTGTCGCCAGTTACCGGATCTATTACTTTTTGCGCTCTACCTGATATCCCAAACGGTGCAACTTTGTCGTCAACATCTTCAAGTGCAATGATGGCTTGCTCTCCAATTGCTTCTAATAAACCGAGTCCAATTAAAGGTGGGGCAATACGAGCAGAAAATTTATCCGGGCGAACGCCAGTAAACTGGTATTGCGGTTGACGAAGACCGTCTTCTTCTAACCAATTGGCGATAACCACTTGTCCTTCTGAATCAAAGTCAGCCAAAGTATCTGGTTGTAAAACATTGCCTAATGTCGGGTGCGTTTCGCCATCGGCAGTCGCCACTTTAAAAACCCACTTCGTCAACGACTCGCCAATTTCAGCTGGTGCTGCACGGCCATTTCGTTCATGACAGCTTGCGCAACTATGATTTACCATCCTTGTATTTGATAAGTCTTTAAGCGCATTGAACGTGCCATTGGCAGGGTCTTCATCATGGGAACCGTCAACAAATGAGGTGTGGTGCACTCGACGCCCTAATACAAATGGTTGGCCATTAACCGATGACAAATTTGTTGCCATCTGCATATAGTGATCGTTCGGTTCATTGGTATATTGATACGGCAACGTGGTTTTGCCCCCCAACCAAGCTGCCTGGTCGATTGGATGGGAATTTTCGCGCTCAGAGCTTTTATCATCAAAGTCCCCGACCGTTTTCCACGGCACCATGCCGCCCGTTCCAACTTGATATAAATAGGTCGTGCCATAATAGTTTGTTCGTCCTTCAGGTACGCCATCTAAAAACTGACTCACCTCAATCTCCATATATTGGCCAACGGCTAATGACTCACGACTACCATGTAAATTACGATATTCATTAATTTCTAAAGAATATTTATATTGCTCGCCCTCATCACTTATTTTTTCCATTTCGTTGTCATAAGTGCCTTTACCGTGTTCAACAACATCTGGTTCATAATTGCCATGATATTGCGCAACGGTATTCATACCCGAGTACCAAGCGCGAAATTCGAGTGCCTGTAACTTCCATTCTGATACCCATTCCACTAAGATTTTATTACCGCCTGAGGCAACATTATCGGTAAATTTAAATCGTGCAGTACGGTGTGTCCAATAATGCGATAAATAGTGGTCGTATTGCTGGAACTGATCTTCTTTGGCGTGTCTGTCACGTCCACGGTCTGCTAATTTAGTAATAACTTTGTCTTCAAAAACGTAATGGATTGCGGGTTCTTGCACTGTTCCCACATTGTATAACGCTGTTAGGTCGCCCACTTGCCCGACGGAAACACTATGCCAGCCTGGGACATCGTCTCCTTTCTTATCTGATTCAGCTTGGTCGCCAATGTAAAAATACAAAGGTTTGCCTTCAAATGTCACTTGCTGTGTTGCGTCGTTACGTGTGATCAATCCTAGTCCAGCTACCCCATTTGCTGCATTATCTTCAGCCAATAATGGCGGCCAATTAACCGCACATTGGTCGTTACACTGACTTGTTGATTGACCAATGTCTGCATCAAACACATAAAGAGTGTAATTCGGTTTACTTGAGTCCTGACCACCCACTAACAATAAACTGGCTTCAGCGACTTCGAGTAATGGTGAAACTAGCTCGCACCCGTGGTAGTCCACTTGGGTATCGGCTTCTGTATCAGCACACTGGTCATAATTATCAAATATGCCATCGGCATCACTATCAGGACACCCATCTTTATTGACACTCATATTCGCTGGAGTTGTCGGACATAGGTCGCCACTGTCTTTAATGCCATCGGCATCGGTATCAATAATCGAGTCCACTTTTAGCCAATTAAGGTTAAAATTTGCTCCCGTCACCGTTAATACAAGACTAAATTCACCGCCTTCTGTAATTTGAAACCCACCAACAATATGATCTTCAAATGTTTGCCAACCGCCGGTTGGGCTAACCTGGTCAGTCCCTATGAGTTGATTATTGATGGTGACGGAAAAGGCACCACCACCGACTTCTGATGCCACTCGGCTTTGCAGTTCATAATCGCCCTTCGGTAATGAAATGGAATACGACAACGTTTCGCCAACTTGGGTCCAGCCAATGTTGTAACCCCCTCCGGAATCATTTGTGGCTTCAATATCGACACCGTCTGTATTTAAAGCACCGCCTTCATTTATCGAGTCAGAATCGGTAAACGCAACATAATCTTCTGCTTCGATGGTATAAGGTAGCTCAATCTCAATTTGTCCTTCCTCATCGCCAGAGTCGTCGTCCGTTTTATCGTCATCTTCATTCGTTTCACCGCCGTCGGTTTCGCCTTCATCCGTTTCACCGTCAGTAGAATTGCCATCATCCGTTGAATTGTCATCCTCGATAGGATTTTCAATATCGGTGGGCTTGTCTGACTCGGTTTCACTGCATCCTGGTAATATTGATAAAGTTGAAAGTAATACAAACCAAACGAGCGCGTTTGCTGATCGACTATTTATTTTTATTATTTTTGACATGAAAATATCCATTTAAAAAAAGCGCATCTACCGGGAAAATAGATGCGCTTAGTTGTGGGAACTCTATTAATGCTCGCAACTGATGTTGAAACTAATGATGTTGAAATCAATGATGTTCAAACCAACATTGTGATGCGATTACATGTTTCCACAGTACTGCTTGAATTTTCATCGACAAGTGAAAAGCGATGAAAAGGGCATAGGGCTACGACCAAGTGGTCTGGCAAAAGAACAGCCACCATCTGCCACTTCACCATGGAAAAACAGCTGTTCCAGTATGAAGCACACACAAATTCCACATCAACTTGCCATGAGTCCGCTTTAACTTATTTGGCTAGTACAATTATCGGTTCAACCTAATATTATTTATTCCGATGCATCCGGCCGTATAGAAATCAGTTAAAGCTCATCACTGACGGCATATCGGAATATTGAATTCTCAGTGGCTTACTGTTTGTTGTTATAACTATTTAATTTCGATTAATTTCAATAACCATGCAATTTTTGCAGTTATTCTTTTGTAATTAAATAGTAAGCACAGTGAGTCAAACCAATTGCCTCACTAATATTAATGCCTCGTTCAGGGCTTTATTAATGTTTTGGTTCATTATTTTCATTGTGGCGGAGTAAGTGTAAATGCCTTCAACATTTTTAAACGACAATATCCTTCAACGTGCAAATTCGTTGCTGGCTAGTATGTCTCTTGCCCAGAAAATAGGTCAAATGACCCAAGTTGAACGAAGTACCTGTGGTGTTGATGATGTCAAAAAATACCATATTGGATCAGTTTTAAGTGCTGCGGGTTCTTACCCCGGTGACAATTCCCAACAAGCCTGGCTCGATATGGTAGACGAATATTGGCGCGCCTCTATTTCGCAGCAGCCAAATAACTCGGGGATCCCGATTTTATACGGTGTTGACGCAATCCATGGCCACGGAAACTTTAAAGGCGCTACCATTTTTCCACATCAAATCGGCCTTGGTGCAACACAATCGCCAGAACTTATCGCTCAAATTTGCCGCGCAACCGCGTTAGAACTTAAAGCAACTGGTGTAAATTGGGTGTTTGGCCCTAATCTCGCTATAGCAAAAGATACGCGCTGGGGCCGCACTTACGAAAGTTTTTCAGACCAAACACAATACGTAACAAGTCTAACCGAGTCCTTGGTGATTGGTTATCAAACACAAAACATCGACCAACCTGAAGCTGTAATTGCCTGTGCAAAACACTTTGTCGGTGATGGTGGTACTATGTTTGGGGTTGACCAAGGTGACACTCGGTTAACCGAATATGAATTACATGAGCAACATATTGCGCCTTATTATGCCGCTGTAGACGCCAACGTTTTAACGATTATGGCGTCGTTTAGCAGTTGGAATGGCGTGAAGTGCCACGCAAATCACGAATTACTAACGCGTTTATTAAAGCTTAAAATGGGCTTTGATGGTTTTATTTTATCCGATATGGAGGGCATCGACTTTTTAAGTGAAGACTTTTATCAAGCCGTTGCACAGGGCGTGAACTCTGGCATAGATATGTTCATGATGCCTCAAAACTGGTCACTGTTTATTGAATATATGCACCACCACATTGAGTTTGGATCCATTTCAATGACTCGAATAGACGATGCTGTACGGCGCATTCTTTCGGTTAAAATTGCAGCGGGTCTATTTGACGCGCCAATGCCGTCAGAGAATCGTTTGGTAAAACAAAATGTTATAGGTTGCAAACAGCACCGGGACTTAGCAAGACGTGCCGTACAACAATCTCTGATAAAAATAAAAGGGGAAGACGATGTTCTGCCCATCAACCCTGCATCACGTATTTTAGTAGCCGGAAAAAATGCGCATAACATTGGACATCAATGTGGCGGATTTACCATAAACTGGCAAGGGTTTAGCGGAAACAAAGAGTTAGACAACGCCACCAGTATTTGGCAAGGGATCCAAGCGATTTCACCAAATGCGCAGATCACGTTTGAGCCGCTTGCCGACGCTGCCGATCCGTTAAAACACGACTTAGCCATTGTGGTTATTGGTGAAAAACCCTACGCCGAAGGACTTGGCGACATTAGAGACGAGCAGCATGCTGTTGGTGATTATGTATCTAATATTGAGGGTAAATTTAACGTCATAAAACCTTATGGCGAAACGATCACATTGGCCGAACTGCACCCTGAAGATATTGCTGTTATCAAAGCAATAAAAGCCAAAGGGATCCCGGTTATTACCATTTTAATTTCGGGACGCCCTCTCAATGTGGATCAAGAACTCGCATTATCAGACGGCTTTATCGTTGGGTGGCTGCCGGGTTCAGAGGGCCAAGGGGTTGCAGATGTCATCTTTGGTAAAGTGCCATTTAGCGGCGTGCTTAATTTTAGCTGGCCGACTCTACTCAATGATACCTGGCCCTGTCCCGAGCTACATATCAGTGCCGCCACGAACGACAGTGGCACAAGCAAACAACAATTGCGAGTTTAGTCGTTCGTAATATTAAAACTAAGGGGCCACTGGCAATTTGGTCGCAAACTTGAGTCTTATTATCGTAATTAAATTAGTGATCAGAACCATAGACTCCAACATAACACCGCCAATACTGCCTACGATAACATTATTGACAATCCAGCATACAGCGCCTGTCATAAAGGCCAAACGCATTTTTATGCCCTGCAAAAAGAAGATAGCAAACGTACCACAACAAGCCGCAATTATTGGCAAAACATCCACTGCGCTTTCAACCATTGGCACACCCCACAGAATATTAAGCGCTAGAAAAATCCACCCCAAATATTTGCCATGAAACTTAATGGAAATAACCGTTCGAATAAAACTGATGCCATTAGCAATAGCGCCGTTTGTCGAGCCTAATAAATAAAAATGTAAGGTCTGACACAAAAACAAACAGCCCAAACTGAACTTTAATTTTTGGTCGTTTTTTTGCGAGAAAGTATAGGTCCCAATGACAAAGCTCAATAAGCCGAAGAGCTGAGCGATATCAATAATATCTGCACCAAACATGTGGGATCCATCAAAGAATAGAAAGGCGTAATGGTAACGTAAGAGGAATATAAGGTCACCCGCTGTTCAGGCATATGCTATGGCATAACGAACAACGACGTGACCCTTAAAGGAGACTAGCCAAATATAGCGCGGAAAAGTTTAATAGCTTGGTCTACAGACTTTCCGTTTTTCACTTCATGAACTAACGAATCTCGTTTGCCGTGAAGGTACTCAGGAATGTCGTCTTCAGCCAAACGTCTGTCAACTAATGACTCAGCACTTTCTTTACTGCGACGACGAGGTGCGCCCCCGGCAGCCACTTTACTCATGCGAGCTTCAATTTTAAGTTTTAACTTAACGTAGTTTGATTGCTCTGCGATATTATCGTCAGCAAACAAATACATATCTGTTAATACAGCACGAGCGTTCCAAATTTGTTTTTCAAGTTCATCTTCTGGCTCTGCTTGACGCCACCATGAAGCATTGTGAACCGTCTCTACAAGATCTTGCCAGTAGCCATCAAAGTCAAAACCATTAAATTTAGAAACAGCCAAACCTTGGCAATATACGTCAATCTTAGGTGCGGTTAACACAACAAATTGATCTGGACGACGCATACCTAGCAAACGAGTTGCTGGAACCAATGGCGCTTTTTCGCCATTGGCTTTATCTTCAGTGTACGAATGAAAAATTGCACTGTAGCTTGCCACAAACTTGTCGAAATCAGCTTTTGTTACAGGTCCTTCAAGTGGAATGAATTCCAATGCTTGATCAAATTTTTCAGTTTGCTCACTTAACAACAACTGGAATGTTTTAGCGCCTTTAGTCGCGCCAAACCATTCAACGTCAAATTGATAAACGCTAGGATCGTGATCCTGTGTATGTTTACCAAGAATGGTTAATAAGTCTAAGCTAGTTAATTCACCAAGGGGCTTTCCAGCCAATGGTTTTACAAAATCAAGTAAACGCAGTTTTTCGGCTAATACGTCTGCATTTTGCTTTTTAATAAATTCAGCAAATACAGGCCATGACGCGATTCGTAACATCTTGATGCGACCGATGCTAATGCCTTTAATTAACAAGTCCTGCATTTTTTTAAGGGGAACAAGTTGTGCAGGCTCCATCAAATCGTAGTTGATGCCATCACGACATAAACGATACAATTCTTCGCACCACGCCAAAAAGTTTTCAGGTCGATCTTCAACTTTAACTGCCATTAGGTTGAGGCTAAGCTCAGCGGCATATTTTAATATGTTTTGATATAGAGTGTTTTCGGCTTCCGAAAGACCCATTTGGACTGGAGATGAGAGCAATTTTCGCATTAAATACTTCGCGCCTATGTAACGATAATTTGAACAAATGACCCAGTATCATACGCAAAAACCGACTAATTTGACAGTGATAAAAATGAACCTACCAACGGGCCCATGTTTCTATTACTGCGAAAACGATGAAATAGAATGGTAATTTTCAATATTTAGCAGCTAATTTACGTCAAATAACGTCACTTGTTATACGGCCCCTTCATCTTTACGTGAACGTTAACGACAATCAAAGACTGCCGATAACGTTAATTTTATTTATAAAATGAAGGATCAGGCGTACCTTTAAAACAACTCATGACATAAGGATAACCATCGGTAACAAAATAACCGTAAACCCCGTCGACTGTCATCCCATTACATTCGTCTAAATCCCCTGCCCCCGCTGTATATTCATAATCATCACGATAAGTACCATCATAGGTGCCACCAGGGCTACTGGCATCGCTTGGACGACTGCCCGCTTTGAGTTTAAAGCTCGACTGCGCTTTACGAATAACGCCGTTGTCGTCAAAGTAGCTCCCGAATATTGGATATCCATCGGCTGCAAACCCAATCACCGGCGATACCACAGTGTCGTCGCCATCCCAGAATAAGGCATTAGGGTTACCATGATAATGGTAGCTGCCGTCCGGCTGAGTATGCGCGTTATGACTGTCGACGCGGAATCCGTTGGGGATATATACCGGGTCAAAACGCCATGGGGTCGACATGTCATTACAACCAATTTTTTCGTTACCAACGTTGTAGCAAGCTGCGGCAATCAAGTCGACTTTAACGCCGTTTAACATTAACGCATTATCCATCATCAGCGTTAGGTCGGTTATCGTAGCCGCGTGGCTCGGCGATGTTGTTATCTCAAACGTTTCGTCCTGAGCACTGACCTGATTTGGAAAAGCATTGACGCCATCGTTAAAGTCGTGATTTGGGATCATGTTAGTGGCAAACAGGCACTTATCCCCTACAACTGATATCTCTAAATCGCCATTAAATACAGTTGAGTTATTTACGTCTAAAACAGTCGATTCGTAACTTTCAACATAGTCGACGCAATTGCCACTGCGGGAAGTGAGGATCATATCAGTAATGTCGATGGGACCTGCAGATTGTTCTCCCCGTATTACAGCCGCGTATTGTGCCAATTCAGTAACTATCGACGCATATTGGCTATCGTTTATTAGATCATTGTTCTCATCTAAGTCGTTAACAACATGAAATAAAGATTGCGTTCCATCGGCTAATTCAACCAGTTTGTATTCATCATTTCTAACCGCCCAACCAGTCACATTATCGCTTTCATACTCGGTATAATTGTAGCTGCGAAGACCTGCGTCCTCCGAGGTAAACAACTCTGATACGCTATAGCTATTTTGATACTGAATCACATCGCCTTTAACAACACTGCTTATGGTTGCAAACAGATCGGTTGAGTTGACTAAAGCTGCTTCGCGGACATTTTGTCTTGTCACGCCTTTACCAGAAGCCACCATAGGGACACGAACGCCCCCTTCACCTAGCGACCCTTTATTGTTCGAGCGACTAAATACCGAATTGTCGAGTACTTTGGCACTTGTGCCATTATCACCAATGAAAATCACCAATGTATTGTCTAAATCGGCTTGCGACATTGAGTTGAGCAATCGGCCAATTTCACTGTCCATTGCTTCAATTGCGGCTAAAAAATATTCCCGTGGTTTTGCATTAATATCATTATCGGTGCCGGTTAATGTTGTACGTTGATGTAAATCGCTAGGCGGTAAATGCAGCGGCGTATGGGGTGCTGAATACGCCAACCAGGTAAACCAAGGCGTATTATTGCCATTTTGCTGGGCAATCCAATCAATCGCTAGGTCGGTAATTTGCGTCGTATGGTATAGCGACGATTGCGTGGTTTCGCCATTTTCGGTTAAAGACCAATTATAATAATCGGTTAAATTACTAATATTGCCCGCAAAATAATCTACACCACTGTCATTCGGATGAGTGTCATCTGGGTTACCACCACCTAAATGCCACTTACCAAAAACCGCAGTTTGATACACTGAGCCGCCGGAAAGCGTCTTAATATACGACTGTATTGTTGTAGAACTGGAGTCCAATTTTGCCGGTACGTATGTTATGCCACTGTTAACACCATGTTGCCCGGTGATAATTGAGCCGCGAGTGGTCGTGCAAGCCGGTGTTGCCCAAACATTTTCAAAAACGATCCCAGATTGCGCAAGCGCGTTTAATGTTGGTGTAACGGGGGCATCGTTTGAATACGGGTATTGCGCAGAGGCGTCGATGCCCTGATCGTCAGAAATTATCAATAAAATATTGGGCTTGTCATTGGACGCTTGGGGATCATTAAATAGGCGACCTACACTTGTGACTGTTTCATTAAATCCATCCCCATCAATAAATGTGATGACCACAGATAGGGTAAACCCTACATCTTCTTGAACTAAGGTATAGGTCGAATTGGTTGCACCAATTATGTCATTGCCATTGCGCATCCATTGATAGTTAAAATCCCCCAAACCATTGCCATCGGTCAAGGTCTGTATGATTGATAATGCCTCACCAACGTCTAAGCTGCCATGAATTGTGACAGTTCCAGTTACCGCGCTATTTGTAACTTCAACAGGCACTTCAACGTCAGGTTCTGAAGAGTCGCTACCACAGCCAAACAACAATAAACTAAGGCAAACCAAACCCAAAAACTTGGACAATGCCGCTGATTTAAGCCTTGGTAATGTACTAAATAATTCTGCGCAACTTGGCGTTTTTAAATTTAATATCAACATCTTATGACCATAATTAATAACTATGATCAAAATTCTAACGTACAAATGTGCAAAAAGTGAGGATCAAAATAAAAAACACGATAAATTATCGAAAATTAAGGTAACCAAAATTTTCGTTTAATTTAGAATTCCTTTTCCTTTTCCTTTTCCTTTTTCTTTTTCTTTTTCTTTTTCTTGCCTTATTCGCTCCTCACAATCACGTTTTGCCAAAGCAGTTATAAGCGAGCAATATTTTAGAAACTTCGTCTATTCGTCTTTCAAAACTTAGTTTGCTTGCCCGTTCGTGTATCGTATGGTCACCATCGCCAAATGGCCCAAACCCGTCTAGAGTCGCAACTCCTGCTGCAGAAACAATATTTGCGTCACTAACACCACCACGTTTTTCTGTTTTTAATGGGTAACCCAAAAGCGCTTCAATATGTTGGAGTAAATCAGCCTGTTTTGCCGACGGTTGCATTACATCTCGCTGGATACCGCCCTCAAGCTCGGCACTTACCCCTTCAACAAAAGTTGTAGCAACAATGTCATTTAGGCCTTTTAATAGTCGATCACGTTCAAGTGTTTGCGTATATCTCAGTTCAACTACAATTGAGGCTTTAGGTGAAATAGTATTGGCACCAATTCCACCTGATATTTTACCTGCATTAACTGTGCTACCAGCTTCGAGTCTGGTAAGCGCGGTAAGTGCAATCACCATATGCGCAGCTGCAAGATTAGCATTACATCCCGTTGCATAGTGATTACCTGCATGTGCCGCTTTACCCACCAATGAAATCGTAAATGTGCCAACACCTTTACGGCCAACAACAACTTCGTGATCTTTCCCTGCCGCTTCAAACACCAAACAAATATCGTAATTTTTGGCTAATTCAGAACTCAAGTGTTTACTATCATCACTGCCACTTTCTTCGTCGCTAACTAACAACATGTCAATATTAGATAAGCCGCCTTGAGTGCGCTCCAATCGCTTGAGGGATTCTAATGCGACTATATTGCCGCCCTTCATATCACACACGCCTGGCCCGTAAACCCAATCCGCATCTTCCTTAAATCCTTCGAACGTATTCGGCGGAAAAACCGTATCTAAATGACCTAACAACAGGACCCTAGGAAAACTAGAATTATGTAAACTGCAAAATAATAAATGATCCCCTATTTCTTCTCGTTGAAAAGTTTCAGTATGGAATCCCAATTGCTCCATCCAAGTGCGAAATATTGCACCATTTTGATCTACACCCTGCTTATTTTTGGTGTACGAATTTAAATTAATAATCGATTTTAATTCGGCAAAGTTAATCATATTTTTCATTCCAAACTTAATCTAATTCCGTGAAAGTCTTCGTTGACGCTATGTAGAATGCCTTTGGGCAGTTTATTGACTCACCAACACAAAGAATTTATCTACACTGTTGAACAGGCCATTTACTGAACTCTGCAATTACTGAACCAGTGAAATCATATGGCATTAATATTGCTGTTTTATAACTGACGTAGGGTATGAATTTAACGTTCTATACATCATATTTGAGAGCTTTAGAGGTCTATATGGGTAACAAGTTAATTGCAAAAAATGGCCCTACTATAGGGATGTGGATGTACCAAAATAGTGGCGGGGATGAGATCCAAAACCGGCTTATTATGCAACTCGCTAAACGCGGGATAAATGTGATAACAGGCTTGGATTTAGCACGCGCTTCCGCTCAAAACGGAGAGATTATTTGTAACGGCGTAACGATGGAGGAGCTGGATTTATTTTTTTCTTACAACGCTGGCGCACAAACTCCTTATCAATTGTATTTATACCAAGCGATAAATAAACTCGTCCCAACAATCAACAACTTCGAATCGTTTTCATTAAGTGAAGACAAGTTTCTTACCACCTACGCACTCAACCAAGCCAACATTCGTTGTCCAGAATATCGAGTATTTAACCGCGAAGATATTTCAGGACTGCGAGATACCGTTAGAGAATGGAATGGCAGAGTGGTTTATAAACCTACCGACGGTTGGGGTGGAACAGGCATAGTTAAAATTGAAGATGAACGTTCCTTAGACGTACTCGTTCCTTTTCTAAACCGCTTAGATGTGCCTCACTTCTATCTTGAAAAATACATCAATTACGACAAATCTGACTATCGAGTAGATATTGTCGATGGCAAATACATCGGTTGTTACGGCAGAAAAGCCCCTACAGACAGCTGGAAAACAAATGTCACAAGCGGCGGCAGTGTCATCACTCGACAACCATCCGACGAGGTTATTGAACTTGCAATACAAGCTGCAAAAGTCACTGGCCTAGAAATCGCCGGCGTTGACCTGCTCTACGATTTAGATGCAGAAGAATATGTTGTTCTAGAAGTTAATGGCATTCCAGCCTTCGCAACACCTGAACAAGAAAAACTAGGGATTGATTTTAATACGAAAAAAATAGATACCATTGCTGAACTCATCGAGCGCACCGTATTTATTCAACCGCAACCCCTCCCATTACTCGAACGAATAGAAGACAGTATTTATGAGCAAAAACACACTGCCTAAACTCGGCCTACTTTATCTTGATCACGTTATGCGTTTTTTTGACAAATCCAACTTTAAAGGTTGGCCTGATAAAATCGAAACTGTGGTTTACCATTGGGGCAACGATAAAAGCCGATTGATTGATGAAATTAAACGAAAAAAAATTGAAATCTTGGTTGGTAATATTCCTGCCACTGCTTATGAAACTTTCCGGGAGATCTCTCGGGCTCTACCAAATGTCCGGTTTTTGCCGTCACTCGACACTCAATTCAGCAATAAGTCGAAGGAAAATGTAACGCATTTTTGCGAAAAGTATCAAATCCCTATCCCACCAACCAATATATTTTACGAATTGGCTGATGCTGACACATTTTTAAAAACAACGACGTACCCAAAAATAATTAAAAAATCCTATGGTCCATCTAATTACGGCGGTTATTTTGTTCACAAAGCGGATAGCTATAAAGAAGCTAAAGATCTTTTAGCCCAGAAAAAATACTACCCTGTTTATGTCCAAGACTTTGTGCCTATGAGTGCCGACATCCGCGTGATGTTAATTGGACACAAGCCAGTTTGTGCGTTTTGGCGTAGACCGCCTGAAGGCGACTGGCTTACAAATACCAGCCAAGGCGGTAGCATGGACTACCAAGATGTTCCAACCGAAGTATTAGATTTAGCTGTTAAGGTGTCTAAAGCCGCAAATGCGGAATATTGGGCATGCGATATTGCCGTCGGTATAGACGGAAAATTGAGAATATTAGAATGCGCAACGGCATTTGCAGCATTCCCATACATTCGCGATTGGATTGGCCAATACATCATGTGGAATATTTCAGACGGTCAATTTAGACTTCCTCACATCCCGTTATATAACTGGGAAGAACTGGGTAAAATTAGCCCATCGTTGCTGCGAACTATGCGATATATTACTTTTGGCAAACACGTTTTTCCAAGTTGTGATAGCGGTGAAACATTTTCTAAGATCAGTGAAGATAATTACCCTATCGTGGCACTTGATGAAGACATGTCTAACGAAGAGTGGCCAAGCGAAAAATGGAACCGACAGGACAATTATGTTCGTCGCCAAAACAGTGATAAATCTGCGGCTAATGTGCCTCACTCAGCACCTAAAGCAAAAGACATTACGGAAGCACCTGCAGATATAGCTATAGACAAAGCGGCAGCAAGTGACGGTGAGATACCAGCGTCCGATGAAACAAACGAGTCACCTTTAAATTAAATAGAAAAAGGTAAACACAACAAGCCTAAATTTGATAATTTAGGCTTTTTAAATACCGGACAATAGGCCACTGATGAAAAAACAATACACTTCTTATAAAGAAACTATGGCGTTTCTTGAGCAGGTTAAGAGTGAACATCCCAACCTTATCCGAATAGAAAGCATCGGCGAAACGTGGGAAGGAAGACCGATAGTATTGGCAACTATTTCTTTAGACTTAGAAAATGCCGATAGCAAACCAGCTCTATTGTACACAGGAACTATTCATGCTCGAGAATGGATTGGCATCGAACTCGCCAATAGCTTTGTGCAATATATCGTAGACAATCACCAATTTAATCCAAAACTGAAACAGGCGTTAAGCAACAATACCCTGTATATCGTGCCTTGTTTAAACCCAGACGGTTTTGAGTTTTCGCGTACACACTTTTCTTTCTGGCGTAAAAATAGAAGAAACAATGGCGACGGCACCTATGGTGTAGACTTAAACCGCAACTTTGGAAGCCGATTTAAAAAACGAAACGATACCAATGCCACAACTTACGGCGGACCAGAAGCCTTTTCAGAGCCTGAAACACGTGCCATAAGGGATTTTGTAGATAACCATAAAAACATTACTATCTCTCTTGATTACCATTCTCAGGGCAATGTATTTTTCCCAGCACATAAGTTTAATCACGAAGCTGAAATAGATACCACCGACCTTAATACTTTATGCGCCAACATGGCCCACGAAATTCAAAAAGTATCAGGTACAAAATATGGTATTCATCGAGGTAAACCACCAACAAACTTAATTAATGGCAGTGGTCGCGAATATTATTACGACAAAGGCATTATTGCGACCGTAGTCGAAGTTGGCACCAGAAATATTCCTGACTACATGGAGAATATGTCGCAAAGTGTTAACGAAAATATTCCTGCATTAGTCCATGCGCTCAATTCAGCAATTTGTTATTCCTCAATAGCACCTGCTCGAGTCAGTAATTTTACGATTAAAGACGTTGCTGCAACAGAGGCAACGTTAGAATGGGAATACTCGGGCAATGAAGCGGTCTACTTTGAAATATACCGCAATGAACAACACAAAAGTCCCTGTACTGAAGATAACTTAGTTGGCTTAACCAAAGCCACGACCTTTACAGATGTGCAGCTTCAAAGTGGCAGCTATTATTACTACAAAATAAGAGCCGTTTTTGCTGATCAAAAAATTGCAGGGCCATATGCGCCAGAAGTAAAACTAAAAACAAGTCTAGCAACACACCATTTTAGTCGAACCTTATTCCCACTAAAAAATGACATCGGTTATGTTGGCGAATATACGCTAGAAAAAAACCGTGAGCACTTTGGTCAAAACTCCTTATTTATTGGGGTAAATAAATCCCGCGGCGTATGTTATGGCGTCATCGAGTTTAAATTGGATAAAGTTCCAGACGACGCGCAAATAGAAGCAGCATCATTTTCGCTCTATCCACTTAATCGAGTGGGGGCAAAAATAGAAAATTACGGTGAGTGGGGAATTTCAATTCTTGACCCAACGAGCGTGCCAGATATCCGTAATTTTGACGCCATTCAAAATGCGACTGTACTGCATACCGGTCAGGCAATTGAGTCGGACAAGCTAACACAAGGAGTATGGAGTAATTGGTCGTTTAATGGCAGTGAACGAAAATTACTGGAACATTTTATCGCTCAAGGCAGTTTATTGATCCGCATAGAAGGCCCAACAACATTGCCACGCGGACATGAGTCACAAATGATGCAGTTTGACATTGGTTTTGGTCGTTTTGGGGCGGGTATTCATTACCGACCAAGTATTGAACTCACCTACTCACGAAAACCGAAAATTGCCGAACTTTACCCGACAGCTGTTAACAGTATTTATCAAACTCATACTGAAACCGGGACACTCTCAGCCGGCTTCGACGCTGATGGTGAAAAAGTTTATGGGCAACTTGCCTTTGCAATGCAGGGTATGCCCGATCCTAATTTTACTGTGATCACCGATGCCTATTTAGTCATACAAAACACCAACGCATTAGGTGCTAAAAAAGATATTCGTTTTTCGGTCGAACTAGCCGAAGTCGACAACTTGTCTTATAACTCAGTAAAAATGCGCGATAGTATTCAATATATTGGGTATGAAGTTAGCCACAGTGAACTGCGCGACAAAAAACCACATTATTTCAACTTTGACAGTTTTGCTCGAACAGAACTTGAGCGTTTATATAGTGAACAAACGCCTATTTGCTTTTTAATTCGTGCAACTTCGCCTAATAGAAAAGGTCAAAATGAATTAATTAACTGGCTAAACAAACCCAGTTATCAGCAACCGAAATTGGTAATTGAGTATATCGAACGTTCAAAAGTGCCTTTACCTGCACCAACCAACTTCACCGTGACTCTGGAAAAAAACCTCGCAAAATTAACGTGGACAAATCCAAAAGACAAAAACTTTGTTGGGGCATTTGTGGTCCGAAATCGCTTCCATCCGCCAAAATCGCCGCAGGACGGCGTTAAAATTTATGGTGGTCAAGATGAATATACAATCGATGATTTTGGCAACCCGAATATTCCAAAATACTACTCGGTATTTTCCTACGACGGAGTACCGCTTTATTCGTCACCAGCTTGTATTTACTTTAGTGCGAATCAAGCAGTACCTGTCATCGAGCTAGACCCTGACGATTGGGAACCACAACACGACGAGTATTTTCAAAGTTTAGACAATACATAAAGACAAACTTTGTTCGACTCACGGCCTATGTAAGGGCAATTTTTATTGCCCATACATAAAAACATATTAACAATATTTACACTTCCCCATAAAAAAACGGTCAATGAATTTTTCATTGACCGTTTAATGGAAACTCGAAAATAAAATTTTTAAACTACACACCCCAAGGGTTTGACGGCGTTGAACGGCTTTGGCGACTTGCACGTTGCATATTGGCTTTTTGCTTTAACGCTTTTACTCGTTCTGCGTCTTTAATACTTAGTTCTTTAGGTTCACGAGGCTTATCAGTCAAAGGGACAATGCGGTCACGTGGTGGTAAGTCGTATTGTGTATTATCTGGTTTAGGTAAGTTTTTAAGCTTATAAAGATAAAACGCTTCGACTTTCTCTCTAGCCCATTGTGTTTTTTTCAAAAATTTACAGCTCGACTCAATACTTGGATTTATCTTAAAGCAACTAACATTCATATAGGCATGTAATATTTCCCAGCCATAATGCGCCACAAGTTCTTCAACAACTTGCTCTAAGCTCGTTCCGTGTAATGGATTGTTTTTGTAAATTTCTTCTGTACTCATAATCTTCTCTGCTGACTTTCGTCAAATACTATTTAGATAACGTCTAATCAAATTAGGCGACTGAAACATCTACTGAAAAAATAAGTGAACCCTCGTTTTTCAAGTTGATGAACTCATCGCCTATTTTAGTGTAGCTTATGCTACTTTTTTTGCCGTCAATTGGTTCGACAAGTATTCGTCTAACGTGCCGTCAAAGTTTACTATGCCTTTATCTTTGATATCAATAATGCGGTTTGCCAACGATGATACAAATTCACGGTCGTGGCTAACAAATATCAATGTACCTTCAAAGCCTTTTAGCGCATTGTTTAACGCGTCAATGGCTTCGATATCCATGTGGTTAGTTGGTTCGTCCATGATTAAGACATTAATGTCCTGCATCATCAACATGCCAAATAACAAGCGGTTTTTCTCTCCACCTGAACAGTTGCGAGCTTTTTTATTGGCGTCGTCTTCAGTAAATAACAAACGGCCTAACATGCCACGAACCATAAGGTCGTTGTGGCAGCTACGACGCCACTGTGACATCCAATCCATAAGGGTCAAATCGTTATCGAAATAGCTGCCACTGTCCTGTGGGCAATAGCCAACAGACGCATTTTCAGACCACTTAACCACGCCTTCAAGATGCGCAAGTTCGCCCATCAAACAACGAAGGAAGGTTGTTTTACCCACACCATTTTCGCCAATAATGGCAAGTTTAGCACCTGCTTCTAATAACAAGTCACCGTTTTGGAATAACATTTCGCCGTCAAAACCATGACCTAAATTATCAAGTTCTAACGCTTGGCGATGCATTTTTTTACCCGGTGCAAAGTTAATATGCGGTGTAATACGGCTTGACGATTTCACATCATCAAGTTTAATTTTATCCATCTTTTTGGCACGAGAGCTGGCTTGTTTTGCCTTTGAGGCATTGGCACCAAAACGATTTACAAAGTCTTGCAATTCTTCTATTTCAGCGGCTTTTTTCGCATTACCAGACAATAGCTGTTCACGAATTAACGCAGACTGCTCTAAGAAATATTCATAGTTTCCTGGATAAATACGAAGCTCGCCGTAGTCAATGTCAGCCATGTGTGTACATACAGAATTTAGGAAATGTCTGTCATGCGAAATAATAATCATGGTGCATTTACGTTTGTTCAATTCGGCTTCTAACCAACTGATCGTATGAATGTCCAAGTTATTGGTTGGTTCGTCGAGCAATAAAATATCCGGATTAGCAAACAAGGCCTGAGCAAGTAAAACACGTAATTTCCAACCCGGTGCCACTTGTTCCATCAAACCAAAATGAAACGACTCTTCAATACCCGCTTCGAGTAAAATTTCACCGGCGCGACTTTCTGCACTATAACCGTCCATTTCAGCAAACTGGCTTTCTAAGTCACCAACGCGCATGCCATCAGCTTCCGTCATTTCTGGGTTGGCATAAATTGCATCACGCTCTTGTTTAACTTCCCAAAGCGCAACGTCACCCATGATCACAGTATCGATAACACTGTATTGTTCAAATGCGAACTGGTCTTGGCTTAATGTACCGACTTTTTGGCCCGGCGTAATTGAAACATTACCTGAACTTGGGACTAGTTCGCCCGTCAGTATTTTCATAAACGTAGACTTGCCACAACCATTCGCACCGATTAAACCATAACGGTTACCATTGCCAAATTTAGCTGAGATATTTTCAAACAAAGGCTCTGCGCCAAATTGCATTGTAATGTTAGACGTAGTGATCAAAAGAGATATTTCCTAGTACATATGTGTATTGAATGGCTTAGTTCTAAATTACAAAAAAGCGCAAAGTTTTAAGGCCGCGCATTGTACAGGAATTAGCGTCTACAACCTATTAAACATTGGCTTTTTTTGATTGTTTTTTCAACAACACAAAAGATAAGGCAATTATTGACGTCGCCTTTAGCTCTAACGGATTGATTTGTATGACTCTGAAAATAGTGCAAAGGCTCAACTCTTTTCTTTAATAACAAAGAGATTGATACGTAATGAGCCATCTTTAATCACTGGCGAATTAATGACTACTTAATTTGCGGGCCAATCATAAATTACAAAATATGATAAATAGATAACTTGTAGTCATAAACAGCTTTTTGTTTGGTTATTCGGTAATGTGGCTATTTATTGCGGTAATGTGGCTATTTATTGCGATAATACGTCATTGGCATTTACCAAATGCAACATGTTGTAGACTCGTAAACCCAATCAATCTTATCTCTAACGGAGTCATTCATGCGTTTATTTTCGGTTTCTCTATCCGTTAATTCAATACCCTCTCTGACGACAGTAAAGTCGTCATGCTTAACGCTTGTTGCATTACTGCTGATAACATCTAGCCTTTTTTCTCATGCTGACCAAGCGACTGTTGAGTTCACAAAAAGCCAACTGCAAATCGCTGATAACTTTTCATATTCGGGACGCATTGACTTTAATCAAGTTCCGGGTCCTTATTTAACGTGGCCAGGCACCAGCGTAAAGTTTCGATTTACCGGCAATCAACTGCGCCTAAAACTAAATGACGATAATGGCAGAAACCTATTTAACGTGATTTTTAATGGCCAGAACCAAACTCCATATGTGCTGGCGGCTAAAAAAGGACTTCACGAATACAACCTAAGCCATATGATAAATACCGAAGTAACCACAGTAGAGATATTTAAACGTACCGAAGGGGATGAAGGTGGCACACACTTAGTTGCGGTCAAGCTAGAGCAAAACGCTAAACTGCTCACCGCCCCTGTTAGCCCGACTCGAAAAATAGTATTTTACGGCGACTCGATAACCGCTGGCATGGGTAACGAAGCCCCGCACAATACGGGAGATAACAACCCTGTCGATAAAAATCACTATCTGTCTTATGCCGCAATAACCGCTCGGAACTTAAATGCAGAATTTCAAAGTATCGCCAAAAGCGGTATTGGTTTTATGATCAGTTGGTTTGACTTCATCATGCCACAATATTACGACCAACTAACGGGCGAGAATGATAATCAGAGCCAATGGGACTTTAACCGTTGGCAACCTGATGTGGTGGTGGTTAATTTAGGGCAAAATGACAGTTGGTTGATAGACGATCAGAAACGCCTTGCAGCAACGCCTGAACAAATCGTGAGGGCGTATACCAATTTCATTCAAACTCTTCGGGAAAAACACCCTAACGCCTATTTTATCTGCGCATTGGGCAGCATGGACGCCACCGATTTTAATAACAGCGATAACCATTGGCCAGAATACATAACTACAGCCGTTCACAATATAAAACAACAGGCTAAAGCAAATGGCCAAGCCACAAATATAGATACCTTAATGTTTAGATTTACCGGCTACGGCGCTCACCCTAGAGTTAATCAACATGTGGACAACGCAGATAAGTTAACCGCGTTTATAAAACAAAAACTAAGTTGGTAATTGTCGTTATTCCCAATCAAAATTGGGTTGTCAATTAAAGCGGCGCATAAACAGCTATGCGCCGTGGGTTTATTCAAACAAGGCCGCTAGACAGTTACCGTCTGATAGCTAGCACCTAATATCTATCACCATTGTCAGATTCCGCTACGCCTTTCCCATATCATCTATTTCTTTAAGCTTTTGTGGCAAATGTTGCTCTAAATAACGGTAGCGCAGTATGACAGCCGATAATATGGCGCCGTTGATGCCGAGCTGCACTAGCCAAACAAAAACCGTGTCATACAAAAGGTAATTAACACAGGCGATGATTGCTAAAGCCACGTACAGAATTATGCAAACCCGTGTGCTTATCCGCCAGTACTTTAATCGCAAAACCAACTCGTCACGCTTAAAAGCCAATAAAGCGCTAATGTCTAACGTTTGCTGTTGCCATAGGCGCGAATGTTGACCAAAAGACCACACACTAAAAGCAATTGGAATAGGCGTTAATGTTATAAACAGCATGGTTTGCGCCATACTGTCAGCAAGCCACAGCGCCGCATAAAAACTATACGCACTAACTGCAACGCCAACTAACATATCGGTGTACGCTTTTAATTGCTGTCTGAATTTACTGGCTTTGACCTGAGACAGTAATTTATCAACATCTATTTTTGGCGTCGCTTGTTTAAACGCGTTCTGCCAACTTTCAAATTGTGGATCCATATTCATCTCCGATTCAATATCTGCTCTAGTTGTGCCCGCCCGCGCCGAGCACGTTGCGCCACATTTGCTTCCGTAAGTCCCAGGGCGATGCCAATTTCAGCTTGATTAAATCCCTCTAGTTGCAGCGCTATCACTTGCCGGTAACCTATAGCTAACTTACGCAGTGCCGTCATCAAATCTATTTCAATATCTTGTTTATTTGAGGTCACTGAACTGCTAATGCTCTCTAAAGGCTCATCGAGGTTATGCCGGTCGTGGCGTCGAGTTTCTTTTAATACGTGATCTACCGCTCGGTTGTGGGCAATTCGGGCAATAAAGGTTTTAATATTGGCCTCGCCTCTAAAGCTTTCGAGTGCGCGCCAAACGGCAAGGGACATGTCTTGGATCAAATCTTCCCGCAAACTTTCATCCGCTTCGTAAGTTGTCGCAACACGCGCCATTAGCGGCGCGTGTTCCTTAAGTAAGGTTGCGATATCAAGCTTGTCGCTCACTACATTTCCTTGATAATTTGAGTGGTGTTTGAGTCATTGTCAAACAACTCACAATAGGCTTGATAAGTAACACATGCTAGCCATGGACCCGTTAATAATGCACTTAATACAAAGGTAAACGGAACCAATAAAAGCAAAACTGCATTTACCATCATAATAACTAACATTGGACGCCACGCACGGATGACCGCTTGCACACTGGCACGGATTGCGGCAGAGATACTATCATCAGCAAGTAATACCCTTGCCGATGCAAAGCTTAAAAAGAGCATCACTGGTGTGGCTGACGCAAAAATAATTCCAAGCTGTAATTGTGTTACCTCAACCATAGTCCCGTATATTAATAGCGCTAAACCATCGGCGCCTAGTAATGCATTTGCCGTCCATAATTGCATAACTGAAGGCAATATCAAGACAATGGCGAGTCCGAGCATTTTTCCCCAACCACTGCAAAAAATGGCTTTGAGTGAAAAACGTTGATGCTTGGCTAAATGTTGTAACAATGGCCAGGTTGACGCGGCCATTAATGCCATTGCCCACTTGGACACTACAACGCTATAAGGTGCTGGTAACATTTGGATCACGCCTTCGATGATCAAAAACGAAAATAAAAACAAGAATAATTTAAAAGGCGCTTGCTTCATTAATTGCCAGCCTTGTTTGAACCAAACAAGGCTGCGTGATGTTGGTATAGTGTCATTGTATGTTTGTGTAATCGTTGTCATGTTTTAGCTTCCTTTATAAGTGATTTACCTAACAGTCGATAAACAACGACAAAACCTGACAAATATTTTTCACTTTTTTACGACACCAGGTTTTAAAACTCCGAAAACTAACAGTAAAAAATTGAAATTAAACAATTAAAATAACATCCACAAACAATAAAAATAATTATTTAAAAAACAAACAAGCGGGTATCTAAAGTTAAAAGCTATTTAATTTAACTAAAAAAACAAAACCCAAACACTAAAATGTAAAGACTAAAAACAAGTAAGACAGTTTCAAATCTATAGCAACTGCCAACAACTCCCTATATCATCAAAGCAGATCAGAAACCTTAGGATCCCCCATGACTGAAAAAACCGTTAAATTCGAATTTGAAAAACAAAACAAAAACAGCATTCGCTACAAAGAAGTGCCAGAAGACGGCATGCCGCCGGTTATCGGCAGTATTTATGTGCAAAAGTGGTTTGCAGGTACAAGCAAAAATATTGAAGTTGTGATCAGTAAAAAAGATTAACTACCTGACCGACATTTTCAGTAAACCGGTAGGTGTTTTTCGTTAAACAACCTACCGGAAAAATGACCTTTTCTATTAGCCATCAGGATCGTTGAAAAAAGAACTTTCTGGATCTTCAAATTCAGCACTGCCATACAAAATCACTTGGTGCTCACCTGTAGACTGGAAGTTTTCGTGAGGGTAATATCTTTCAAGATAACTAACAACATCTGTTGTTGATGTACTTAACTGGGTAAAGTCACCTTTAAGCTCTAAGGTTCCGGCTATTAGCCAATCACCATTATAGATATAATAAGATGATGATGAATGTGAATCAAAACCTCCATATCGACTGTCCATGTAAAAATCACCATGCACTAACATATAATCATTAGGATTGGTCATTTTTAAGAAACCATTGCTAAAGGTATAGCCTGAATCAGTACTATCATCTGGTATTTGCATGCGGTAATCACCACCAATCGTTAAATAACCACCTGCCATTTGTAAAATACCCGCGTGTTGCTCAACATTACCATTGACCGTTAAATTAAAACCGTTGAGATTTAAACTATTATCAAGATATAAGTTACCTACAATCTCTTGATTTTTTTCTAAACTGACACTACCGGCTATAGTTAAATCAAACGGCCAATTACCCTCGTCAATACTAAAGCGATTAGCAATGTGAATATTGTGCGAATTATTGATTTGGCTAACTGTACTCGCCAAACCATTAGTTACATAAGCAACACTCTCAAACGTTACGCCTTCATTACTGGTATTTGTAATTTCTAAATAATTAAAGTGTGAGCTGTTTACGGCTGCATCTTCAAAGCTTATTACCTGTTTAGATTCACCCGATAATATTACTTTATGGCTTACTGTCGCCTGAAAGTT
>NZ_JAUORW010000020.1:0-85222 GCF_030548245.1 Psychrosphaera sp. 1_MG-2023 | reverse complement strand
TCCCATCGTCTAGAGGCCTAGGACACTGCCCTTTCACGGCGGTAACAGGGGTTCGAATCCCCTTGGGAGTACCATTTCATTTCTATTTATTACCCATCTCTTTCTATCTCGTTTGTTCGAATTCTTTCATTGTTGACATCATTTTTTCCAAAACATCTTTGTCTAGATTTTTATTTGCAGCTAAATACGTTGATTGCCATAAACTTTTTAATGGTATGTACTTTTTATATTTAAACTCTTCACCTGATTCTGAAATTGGATCATATTCAAATTCTTCTACTACAAAATCCACTTTTTTGTTTTTTAACAAGTGCCAAGAATCAACAATGGAATTCGTAAGAATAAGATTTTTTCCTTCTTCAAACCCAATTGACGATAAATATTCATGGGCATAATCGTGCCTTTGTACCGCAATACTATATTCTTTCACTTGCTGCAGACTTTTTACTTGCAACAATGCCTTGTCATCATGCCCGACTAAATAAGGTCGAAATTCATAAACTTTAATAAACCAATGAAACTTATCAAGACGTTCTGGGGTTTTTGCTATTGCGTAGATGAGTGTGTTTGGTTTATTTAAAGCTTGGCGGAACGCGCGAGCCCAGGGGTACATTTCAATCTCATACGATAAATTCGCTTTAAGCATAAAAGCACGAACTTGTTCAGTGGCATACCCACCAATATGGTTTTGTTCCAATGTTTGATATGGGGGAGATAATTCCGTCACTATCGTCAGAGGTTCCGCATTCGCTTTACTGAAACCAATACAGAATAAAAACAATAGACTTTTTATGGTTATAATTCCGACATTGTAAAACTTAAAAGCTTTGATTTTTCGCACAATTCGCATTAGTTTTCCTTAATCTGTGCCTGACTTCGTATTTACACTAATTATCTGTTAACAATTTTTCTATTGCTGGTTTCATTATGTCTCTAATAATGACCTGAGCACTTTTATTTGGATGAATTCCATCTTGCAGCATGTAACTCGGATTAATGGCAATCGAATCCATAAAAAACGGCATGATTGGAATATCAAACTGTTCAGCGAGGGCAGGGTATAAACCTTCAAACATTGTTGTGTAACGTTTACCATAATTGGGCGGTATTTTTATTTGCATAATTGCGATGTTGACGTTATTTGCTTTTAGTTTTGTGATCATTTGGGTCAAATTACGTTTTATCGTTGTTGTTGGAAAACCCCTCAACCCATCGTTACCACCGAGTTCAATAATGAGCCAGTCGTCCTGTACCAATTGATGCCTTTTAAGCACATTTTCAATTCGGGCCAAACCCCCACCAGTTGTCTCACCACTAATACTTTCGTTGATCAAATTAATCTCAGATCCTTCAACGATAAACGTTTCATTTAGTAAATAAGGCCAGCTTTCTTCGATCGTCATGCCATATCCGGCACTAATACTATCACCGTACATTACGACTTTAATTTGACTTGCATCTAAACAAAATGAAAAAAGGCATAACAAGGGCACTAACAGTCTGTTACATTTAATAATCATTTTTTTATAAAACAACTTTGATCTTAATAGGTTAATTACGTCAAACTGTTTAGTATTACTATTTCTTGGCATTAAGAGAACCCAAAATTATGAACAAACAAAACTTATCTGCAATAAATGCAAACAATATCGAAAAACAAGTATCTCTGCCAAGCGCGACATCCGCAACCGATTCTGACAAAAAGTTAGAAATATTAAAGAATATTAATTTGACGGTTAACTGCGGAGAAAGCATAGCGATTGTTGGGGCATCAGGCTCTGGCAAGTCGACACTACTTGGTATTTTGGCTGGATTGGATTTACCGACCAAGGGGGAAATGTTTTTTTACGGTCAACCATTTCACCAACTAGATGAAGAGCAACGAGCCGGTGTTAGACGAAAGGATGTTGGATTTATCTTTCAACAGTTTTTGCTTGTGCCAAGCCTTACAGCACTCGAAAATGTCATGTTGCCAGCGGAGTTGTCAGATGATGCTGAAATGCGTGCAAGCGCAAAATCAGAAGCAGAACGATGGTTGCAGAAAGTTGGATTAGATCACAGGCTAACGCATTTTCCAAATCAACTGTCAGGTGGCGAGCAGCAACGTGTTGCGATTGCCCGGGCGTTTATTACCAAACCTAAATTGTTATTTGCCGATGAACCATCGGCCAATCTGGATTCCGACAATGGCAAGTTAGTTGAAAACTTATTATTTGAATTGAATCAAACAGCAGAAACGACTTTAATTTTAGTGACCCATAACCCTGAATTAGCAAAACGCTGTCAACGCACGGTTTCTTTAATTGGAGGAACTCTTGTTGAAGAAACGGCACCAGACAAAGATCCTAGCGATGAGCTTGCAGATGGCACGTTGGATTTAGATATATCAGAGGCAATTGCCAATGCATTCTAATGACACAGTAAATACCCGAACATCGGCCCCTATTAATTATTGGTTTGCGATTGCCTGGCGTTTATTTACTCGCGAATTTGGTCGGGGCGAATTAACAATCATTGGTCTGTCTATCGTGTTAGCAGTGTCGTCTGTGATGGCCTTATCTAGTGTCACCGATAGAGTCGACAAAGCTATAATGAGTAAAAGTGCCGCTTTTCTTGCCGCGGATCGTGATTTAAGCAGTGCCCATCCAATGGGTGACCAATTTATTACTAAAGCAACTGAACTCAATCTCGCTACTGATCAGCACATTTATTTTTCGTCGATGGCGTTTGCCGGTGACCAAATGAATATTGCTGTTATTAAAGCGGTATCTCCAACTTATCCATTGCGCGGTCAGTTGTTTGTTACAACGGACCTATCAACAAACAATAAGATAGAGAAACACGGTCCTAAAACAGGAGAAGCGTGGCTAACAAAACGATTGTTTTATGCATTAAACCTCGACCCAGCGGCACTTAAAAACATGTCATCAACACTAAAAGTAGATGTCGGTGAATTAACCTTACAGGTTACGGGGGTCATTGACGCTGAACCTGATGCGCCATTTGAGGTATTTAGCAGCGGTACTCGGATCATCATGAACATAGAAGATGTCCCTGCAACAAAAGTTATACAACCGGGAAGTCGAATTTCCTATGTAAATCTGTTTGCAGGAGATGAAGCTGATTTATCTGACTTTGATGTTTGGATAAAAGATAACTTAAAAGAAAATCAACGTTTCCGAAATGTTAAAGAAGGTGCGTCCAATATAACGGCATCGTTAGAACGGGCAGAAAGTTTTTTAATGCTAGCAGGTGTTCTAGGAGTTTTATTAGCGGCCACCGCCGTAGCAGTGGCGACTAAACTATATAGTCAACGTCATTTGGACTCAATCGCCATCGTTAAAACTTTAGGCGCAAGCTTAAATCAAGTCAAAGTGATCTATTTGTTTCAATTAGTTTTAATCGCGGTGTCGAGTGTTGCAATTGGGATAATTTTTGGCGCTATTATGCAGCAAGGTGCGGTAAGTGCGATGGCTGCTTATTTACCTGATGAATTGCCATCAATTGGCTTAAAACCGGTTATTATGGCAATGATTACTGGCTTAGTATGTGCCTTTATGTTTTCAATACCGTCGCTTTTAAAGTTGTTTTCTGTTCCGCCATTACGGGTTTTAAGACGTAATCTGGGTGATGATATTGCAACGAGTATTTCTGCTCGAATACTAATGGCTCTCACGACAATATTGCTGGTTTGGATCTACAGTCAAAATATTCAAATCACACTAATCATAGGTGTGGCAGGAATTATACTCGTTGTGTTGATCTTAGTGTTTACTCGTTTAATGCTTTATTTTTCTAGAAAAATAGGTAATAGCGTCGGCGGCAGCGCAGTAAAAATTGCACTTGCATCGTTAAAGCGCAGAGTAAAAGAAAATGCTGCTCAGATGATAGGGTTTACGTTGGCGATTATGCTTATCTTAATTTTGTATTCTCTTGAAAACTCAATTATTCAAGAGTGGCAGGAGCAATTGCCCGAAGGTACACCAAATCATTTTGTCATTAACATTGCTCAACACGAACTTGATGATGTGAAACAAGAATTAAGTAATCAAGGGTTAGAACCTGAACAGTATTACCCAATTATTCGTGGTCGACTGACGCATATTAATGACGAAAAACTGGTGCAAAAGAAACAAGAGGAAACCGGCTCTAAATTACGTGACGGTAGTGAGACCGAAAATAATACGCAACAAGCTCAAGCCGCAACAGAATCGATTCCAAAATCACAAAACAGCGGGAGCGGTGAGCAAACTGAAAATGAAGAATCGGAGCAAAAACAACGAAATGGCATAGGTCGTGAGTTAAATCTTACATTTTCGGACGAAATGGCTAAAAACAACGTACTTCTTTCGGGCGAATGGATGCCAGAAGGAAAGGGCCCACAGGTTTCAGTCGAAGAAGGTGTTGCTGAGCGAATGCAGATTAAACTTGGTGATAACCTAACATTCTTGATTGGTGCGCGAGAAGTCTCGGCACAGGTTACCAGTATTCGGGAAGTTGATTGGAATAGCTTTCAGCCTAATTTCTTTATGATATTTAGTCATGATGTATTGAGTGACTTTCCTGCGACTTTCATCACTTCTTTCTACTTACCAACAGAGAAGAAGTTGTGGTTGAATGATTTATTACATGACTACCCAACACTAAGCGTTATTGACGTAGAGGCGATGTTAAATCAAATCCAACAGACTATAGCGCAGGTAGCTGTTGCAATCCGGATCGTGTTAATAGTGGTGGTTTTTGCCGCAACGTTAGTGTTGTTAGCTCAGGTGCAAAGTTCACTTGACGAACGACGCCGCGAAACTGTTATTTTTAGAACATTAGGTGCGAAAGGCAGTCTAATTCAATCTGCGATAATAATAGAATTTTTAAGTTTAGGCGCGATAGCTGGGATCATTGCCGCAACAGTGGCGGACTTTAGTTTGTTTTTATTGCAATGGCGGATTTTTGAAATGAGCTGGTCACTGCATTGGGAGCTTTGTTTGATAGGGCCTGCAATTGGTGCTGGATTTGTGGCAACAGTAGGTGCGTTGAGCACACGTAGTTTAATGAAAATGTCACCTAATGAGCTTATTCGCCATTTGAGTTAGATTAGGGTCGTTGTTATTAGATCAAGCTTAATGTGCTTAAGTTGAGTTTGATCTTATTCTTTGTGGAATTTATGCTATTACCAGCATTATTTTATGGCTTAAAAAGAAAAATATTTGGCATATATAAACAACTGAATATTATAATGAAGTAGATTTAGCCGGTGTTGGTTCCTGTCGACACAAGAAGGCGGCGATTAGAGTCAAGGAGTATCATGAAAATCACTCGATTAATGACTAGTGAAGTTGTAACGGTTCACTTGGATGAATCCTTAAGCGTTATTAAAAAGATATTTGAAGAAGAATCGTTTCATCACATTCTGGTTGTTGATCACCGTAAGTTGGTTGGCGTTATATCAGATCGCGATTTACTGAAAACGCTAAGTCCAAATATCGATACTGTCGCTGTGACGACTAAAGAGTTGGCGGCATTAAACAAACGTGCTCATCAGATTATGAGTCGTAATTTAGTTGTATTGACCGAAGACTCTACTGTTAAAGATGCAGTATTATTATTTAATCAAAATAGTGTTTCCTGTCTACCTGTCGTTACGTCTGATAATAGGGTATTAGGAATTTTAACTTGGCGTGACATTATGCGTGCTTTAGGCAAAAAGTATGAAGGCTAACGCATATAGTTAAATTAGACTGAAGGCTCAACATATTTGTCAGTTGCATTCAGTTTTGATTTTAGATCGAGTTGAAATCTAGATCCTCGGATTAACGTGTAAAACCGTCCCTGCAAGTTGTTCAGCCCTGCCTTAAGCCTTGTTTTTATAGAAAACCAAAAATCTTGTTGCTAACAATCACTAACTATTTTGATTTATCTAAATTAGTTTAATTTACTGGTTGGACGTAACATGTTATTAACTATGGAATAAGCAAGTTCCAAAAACCGAGAGAATGAATTGTTATATTACGCGTATGGTTCCAATATGGCATTAAGCCGAATTCAAAGAAGAACGCCAAGTGCAAAGCGTTTAGGTACTTTTAAATTAACTAAGCATAAACTCATGTTTAATATGCGAAGCACAGACGGTTCAGGTAAGTGCGACGCCTTATTCACTGATAATCCAAGTGATGTTGTGTTTGGTGCTTTATACGAAATAGAAGACGCAGAAAAAAACATTTTAGATAAGGCTGAAAGCCTTGGACACAGTTATGGGATAAAAAGTGTCGAAGTGACTGGAGAAAATGGCGAGCTTGTTACTGCCCAAATGTATTATGGCCTCACGACTGCCGATAAGTTAAAACCTTATGACTGGTATTTAAATCATGTACTAATTGGCGCGGCTGAATTAAATATGCCACTGGAATACCTGCAAAAAATTAAAATGATTAAGGCAATTAAAGATCAAAATCAAATACGTGAAACCAGAGAATTTGCGATTCATAAAAAGATTTTAACAGATTAATAAATCAATTCTGCAATTCATATTGTTTGACCTAAAGTGTTAGAGGTTTGGATACAAAGAATCAATATGTATTCAATTAAATTACGATCAATAAAAATAAGCATGGACGCATTGTGAAATACTTCCGACTTATCGCTTTTTTTTGCTGAGTTGTCAGTGAGCGCCCAAGACTTATAAATACTCATAACTATCTAGTTGGTTCAGAGCTTAGTCAGCGGTGAGAGAATACACTAAATTTTTGCAGGGAAAGTGACTCATGTGACATTGAGTTTTTATGGTTGAAAAATAGAAGGGGAAGGCTGTATAAAATAAAATACCCAATATATGAGGTCGAATTCTATATATTGGGCAATTAGCAGAGCGCGAATTAAATCAGTTTAAAACCGTATTTACGACATATTCAATGCCATTTTGACGGATTGGCGTAGATAACTCTGCGCGTTTAGAGTCTACTAAGCTGATGCCTTCAACAATTAGGTCATATGCTTTCCATTCACCAGATTGACGGCCTTTTCGAAGTTTAAATATCATACTTAACGTGGGGCCGTTATCAGACATTAATTCAGCTTTTACATTTACCGATTTTTTCCCATCAACGTTTTTATCTTGCTCATAAACGACTGTTTGATTTGTATATTGCGATAAAGCACCAGAATAGGTTTGAATTAGTGATCGTTGCATTGCATTGACAAACATTTCACGTTCTTCTTTTGTCGATTTTTTTAGTTGTGTCCCCAAAATTTTGTATGAAGCAAACGTAACGTCTATGAAAGGCATTAATTGTTCTTCAACGAGGTCTTGCATCGAAACAGTACTTACAGCTGACTCGTCAGCATTGATGCTTTTGATATGAGTAACTGATTCAAACAAAGTCTCACCAAGTTGTTGAACAAGTAAGTAAGGCGACCCTTGTCTGTCAATTTGCGCTAACTTTTTTGTATTTTCTAGCACATACTCGTTACCACTTAATGGGTTGTTATCTTTAGAAACCGCTGCAGCGGAGAAGGTAGCCAATATGGCTACTGCAATAATTAAGTTTTTTAACATTTCGACCTCGACTCGTATTGATGTGTTTTATCATTCATTTTGGATGTCTTCCAACGAACTCGATCATAATACCGACCGCTCGGTCTGTAAAGAAAGTTTTTGTTCTCAAATGGAAAATATCCGTTTCCAATTTAAGTCTATTGATACGAATTGCTAAAGGTATTGGATCACTTCAGATGATTGATAAATAATTAAAAAATGAGGCTGACGTGAGCGAGGCTCTACTTTTGGTATTCGGTATTAATTCGATAGCGATTAAGTCAGCAATACACAGTGAAAGGCCATTTACGCTTACAATATAAAGTAATTTGTCAAATGGCTATGTTTCTGCGGTTTGATTTGGGATAATTAAGCTAATTTTATTTTTACCAAGGTATAACATGACTTTGCAATTAATCGACTCGCATTGCCATCTTGATCGCATTGATTTACAAAAAGAAAAAATTGAATTTGATCAATTATTTGATAATGCGGCGGCAAACCAAGTATCACATATGTTATGTGTTGCTATTTCAATGGATCAATTTCCAACTATGGTTGCAACGGCAGAGCATAGAGAAAATGTATTTTTCTCCTGTGGAGTTCACCCTTGTCATGTTGGCGAAGACAAAAATTATGCATTAAGTGATTTACGTAAATTAGCGGATGCACCACGTGTCGTCGCCGTGGGCGAAACTGGGTTAGATTATTATTACTCAAAAGATTCGATAAAAGAGCAGCAGGCAAGTTTTGCACACCACATTGAAGTTGGTCGTCAGCTGGGCAAACCGGTAATTGTTCATACTAGAGATGCACGTACCGACACGATTGACATCCTAAAAGCGAATAAAGCAAATGAATGTCGTGGCGTATTGCATTGCTTTACTGAGTCCTGGGATATGGCGAAAGCAGCAATGGATTTAGACTTTTACATTTCAATTTCAGGTATCGTAACGTTCAAAAATGCAGTTGAATTGCAAGATGTGGTTAGAAAAATGCCACTAGATAGATTGCTTATAGAAACTGACTCACCTTATCTTGCGCCAGTTCCTTATCGAGGTAAACAAAATCAACCTGCATATGTTAGGCACGTTGCTGAATTTATTGCAAAACTTAAGAACGTGCCAATTGAAGAAGTGGCAAGCGTTACTACAAATAATTTTAAGCAGTTGTTTTCTACAACTAACTTATAAGCTACCTACTATTAGTATCTAAACGGATTCAAAACCCATGCGAAATGGAATATATCAAATCGCAGGCAAAAAAAAGCCCTGAACGATTCCTGCTCAGGGCTAGGGGAATGGCTCTCTACAGAGCCGTGCGCTAACAGTTACCACTACCTAAAGTGGTTCACATAAAGGTTCAAAGAACATAGCTTTATGTGGTGAGTTGAGACAGTCTAGATCAACAAATTCTTAAAATAAAGCCCTAAATGAATATTTTTTAATCGAGGGCAAATCAACAACTTGTATGTTTACTAAACAGACTGTGCAGACCTTTTGCACCGGTTTTACCCAGCTTATCCACAGCGTCATGCAATTTATCTTTTATTTACTCATTGTCGACAATATTGCTATTTTTAGTTGATCTTTCATTAAAACTCCACTAGATTGTCGACACTTGATGTAATTATTGACGAGCACACATGATTTCAGATCAACCAATAACCAGCTCAGATAAGATATTCTACTTACTACGTAACGCGATAGTGGAAGGATCAATTAAGCATGGATCTAAATTAAATGAAGCTGAATTGTCGACAACCTATGAAGTTAGTCGCGCAGTGATCCGAGAAGCAATTAATCGCTTGGTTACATGTCATTTAGTTGAACGTAAAGCAAACGTTGGTGCCAGAGTTGTTGAATTGTCTGAACATGGATTGATAGAGCTTTATCAAGTAAGAGAATCTTTAGAAGGCATGGCTGCAAGACTTGCAGCTCAAAACATGACTCAACAAGAAATCGCTGATCTAAATCAACTCCTTGAGTCCCATTTTGCAACTGTTAAGCCCGGCGAATCTTATTATCAGGAAGCTGGTGATGTTGATTTTCATTATCGAATAATCTTGGGCAGTAAAAATCAGCAATTGATCACGATATTAGTGGAAGGCATTTACCATTTAGTACGAATGTATAGAGTTCAATTTGGAATGGCGGGGCCTCGGGTAACAACAGCCTTTGACGAACACAAGTACATAGCGATGGCAATTAAAAACCGAGATGCAGAATTAGCGGAAATGTTGATGAGAAGACACATCACCTATTCAAAAAATAATATTGCTGACAAATTGTCGCAATCTTAATAATAATTAAATCACACAGCGAGAGAACTTATGAGTCCAGGTAAAAAATTTCGTCAAGCTTTGGTTGACGCTAAACCATTGCAAATTGTAGGTACTATTAATGCGTATTCGGCCATGATGGCAAAAGAAATTGGTCATAAAGCAATTTATTTGTCTGGTGGTGGCGTTGCAAATGCATCTTATGGTTTACCCGATCTAGGCATGACATCGCTTAACGACGTACTGGTTGATGTTCAGCGTATTACGTCTGCCTGTGATCTACCCCTTATGGTAGATATTGATACAGGATGGGGAGGCGCATTTAATATTGCTAAAACGGTAAGAGATATGGAAAAAGCCGGCGCGGCTGCAGTACATATGGAAGACCAAGTCGCTCAAAAACGTTGTGGTCATAGGCCAAATAAAGAGATCGTACCAACTTCTGAAATGGTTGACCGTATTAAAGCGGCAGTGGACGCAAGAACGGATCCTGACTTTTTCATTATGGCGAGAACAGACTCATTTGCTCAAGAGGGAATAGATGCAGCGATTGAACGTGCAAAAGCCTATGTTGAGGCCGGGGCTGACGGGATCTTTGCTGAGGCTATCCAAACGGAAGAACATTATCGGGCATTTTCAAGCGCACTGAGCGTTCCTATTCTCGCTAATATTACTGAATTTGGCAAAACAGAATTGTGGAATCGCGACCAACTAAGTGATTGGGGGGTGGCTATGGTGCTTTATCCATTAAGTGCGTTTCGAGCGATGAATAAAGCGGCGGAAAATGTTTACAAGTCAATTTTGGATAACGGCGATCAAAAAGCGGTTATTGACCAAATGCAAACTAGAATGGAATTGTACGATTACCTTAGTTATCACGAATATGAACAAAAGCTCGATGCATTATTTGCAGAAGGTAAAAACAAGTAGCAATTTCGAACAACTAGAACACAAATTAAATTATTTATAATAAGCCGCATCAAGTGGCAATAAACAATATTTACACACCCTACAATGTGGAGAACATCTTATGGCGAAGGTATTAAGTGGCGCAGGTTTGCGTGGTCAAGTTGCTGGAAAAACAGCACTTTCAACTGTTGGCGTTTCGGGCTCAGGTTTAACGTATCTTGGATATGACGTAAAAGATTTAGCTGACAAATGTGAATTTGAAGAAGTCGCCCATTTAATTTTAAAAGGGCATTTACCAAACCAACAAGAATTAACAAGTTATAAAGCGAAGTTAAAGTCACTTCGTTCACTGCCTGAAGCATTAAAAGAAGTATTAGAACGAATTCCGGCCGATGCACATCCGATGGATGTATTACGTACAGGCTGTTCAATGTTGGGGAACTTGGAAGGCGAAGCAGACTTTTCACAGCAACAAGAAGTTACCGACCGTATGTTGGCTTTATTCCCAAGTATCATTTGTTACTGGTACCGTTTTAGCCACGACGGTGTTCGAATTGAAACTGCGACCGATGACAATTCAATCGGCGGACATTTCTTGCATATGTTGACGGGCGAAAAACCAAATGAACTGCATGAAAAAGTTATGCACGTTTCACTCATTTTATATGCTGAACACGAATTTAATGCCTCTACATTTACGGCTCGAGTTTGTGCTTCAACCCTTTCTGATATGCATTCTTGTATTACTGGCGCTATTGGTTCCCTGCGTGGTCCTTTACATGGTGGTGCGAATGAAGCTGCGATGGACATGATTGAAAAGTTCACTTCTGCGGATCACGCTGAAGCAGAAATGATGGGCATGCTTGAACGTAAAGAAAAAATAATGGGATTTGGTCACGCAGTGTATGCCGATTCTGATCCTCGTAATGAAATCATTAAAACTTGGTCTGAAAAACTTGCTGCAGATGTTGGGGATACCGTTCTCTATCCCGTATCTGTTCGTTGTGAAGAAGTCATGTGGCGCGAGAAAAAGCTATTTTGTAATGCCGATTTTTTCCATGCCTCTGCTTATAACTTTATGGCCATCCCGACAAAATTGTTTACACCAATTTTTGTTATGTCGCGATTAACGGGTTGGGCTGCACATGTTATGGAACAACGTTCAGATAATCGCATTATCCGTCCTTCAGCAGAATATACGGGTGAAGATTTACGCCCAGTTCCAACTATGGCTGAACGCGGTTAAGGCTTGTTTTTAGTTGTGACCCCCAGTCATTTTTTAATATGACCTGGGGTCACTACTGATTTGTCTTTGTTGTTATTGTTGTTGAATCAATGATTGCATCCAAAAAAACGGCGTTAACCCTGCGTTTCTGCAGAACATATATTAAATAAATTTAACTTTAGGTGTCAGCATGAACACTGAATTTTGTACTCCGCTCATTTCCACCAATCTTTTATATGTCGACACTAAAGCTGCTGTCGAAGCTATTTCACCTGGCGCGTATGCGAGATTACCTTATACCTCAAAAGTACTCGCTGAGCAGCTTGTTCGTCGATGCGATCAGGCACAACTGACAGCATGTTTAGAACAAATTGTGTTTAACAAACAGGATTTGGATTTTCCTTGGTATCCAGCCCGTGTAGTTTGTCACGATATTTTAGGACAGACCGCATTAGTTGATTTAGCTGGCTTACGAGACGCTATTGCTGATATGGGGGGAGACCCGGCAAAAGTAAACCCAGTTGTACCAACACAGCTCATTGTTGATCATTCGCTCGCGGTTGAACATGCGGGTTTTGAACCTGATGCGTTTGAAAAAAACCGAGCAATAGAAGATAGACGTAATGAAGATAGATTCCATTTTATCGAGTGGACCAAAACGGCATTTAAAAACGTAGACGTAATCCCTGCTGGGAACGGTATTATGCACCAAATTAATTTGGAGAAAATGTCGCCTGTTATTCAAGTTAAGGACGGCGTCGCTTTTCCAGATACATGTGTAGGTACTGATAGCCATACACCACATGTTGATGCATTAGGTGTAATTGCCATTGGCGTAGGTGGTCTTGAGGCAGAAAATGTCATGTTAGGTCGACCTTCAATGATGCGACTGCCAGATATTGTTGGGGTTAATATTATTGGCAATCGTCAACCAGGTATTACTGCGACTGACATTGTATTAGCGCTTACAGAATTTTTACGTAACCAAAAAGTGGTATCAACTTATTTGGAGTTTTTTGGTGAAGGTACGAAAAACCTCACGATTGGAGATAGAGCAACTATCTCTAATATGACGCCAGAATATGGTGCATCAGCGGGCATGTTTTACATCGATGAGCAAACTATTGATTATTTAAAACTAACCGGTCGTGAGCCTGAGCAAGTAAAACTCGTTGAGTCATATGCTAAGCAATCAGGACTTTGGGCCGACGAAATGGTCGCCGCGGAATATCCACGGGTACTAGAATTTGACTTATCAAAAGTCGGTCGAAATATGGCAGGGCCGTCAAATCCTCATCGTCGATTGCCAACGAATGAGTTACAAGCTCGAGGCATCACGGCGTCAACTATTCAACCCGATTTAGCCAACTGGAAAGGTAATATGCCTGATGGTGCCGTTATTATCGCAGCGATAACGAGTTGTACTAATACGTCCAATCCTCGTAATGTGGTAGCCGCCGGTTTAGTCGCTAAAAAAGCCAATGAACTCGGATTGATCCGTAAACCTTGGGTAAAATCGTCCTTTGCGCCAGGTTCAAAAGTGGCTAAGTTATACTTAGAAGAATCGGGTTTATTACCTGAAATGGAAAAGCTAGGATTTGGTATTGTAGCTTATGCATGTACGACATGTAATGGTATGAGTGGCGCATTAGATCCTGAAATCCAGCAAGAAATTGTGTCACGTGATTTGTACTCAACAGCCGTATTATCGGGTAACCGAAACTTTGACGGTCGAATTCACCCTTACGCAAAACAAGCGTTTTTGGCATCACCACCTTTAGTTGTTGCTTATGCTATTGCTGGCACGATGCGTTTTGATATTGAACAAGACGTATTAGGGACCGATAAAAATGGTAATGATATAAAGCTTGCCGATATCTGGCCGACGGATGAAGAAATTGACAATATTGTTAGTAAACATGTTAAGCCAGAGCAGTTTAAGTCGATTTATGAACCTATGTTTGATTTGCGTGTAGATTATGGTGAAGACAATAATCCACTTTATGATTGGCGCGAAAAAAGCACTTATATTCGTCGACCACCATATTGGGAAGGTGCGTTAGCAGCCCCACGTACATTAAAGAATATGCGACCGCTTGCGGTATTAGGCGACAATATTACGACCGACCATTTATCGCCATCAAATGCGATCATGGCAACAAGTGCCGCTGGTGAATATCTAACAAAAATGGGGTTGCCTGAAGAAGACTATAATTCTTATGCAACGCACAGAGGTGATCATTTAACCGCGCAACGAGCGACATTTGCTAATCCTAAGTTACTAAACGAAATGTGTCGAAATTCAGATGGTGAAATTATGCAGGGCAGTTATGCTCGAATTGAACCTGAAGGCACCAATACCCGTATGTGGGAAGCAATAGAAACCTATATGGAACGTAAGCAACCACTAATTATTGTCGCTGGCGCAGATTATGGTCAAGGTTCATCTCGTGATTGGGCGGCTAAAGGGGTTCGATTAGCGGGTGTTGAAGTGATCCTAGCAGAAGGTTTTGAACGTATCCATCGAACCAATTTGGTTGGCATGGGCGTATTACCACTACAATTCCTAACGGGTGATACACGCAATACTTACGGGCTCGACGGTAGTGAGACGTATGATGTCCTAGGCGATATTAACCCAGGTTCTACCTTATCATTAGCTGTTACTAGAGTGACCGGAGAACAAATTACAATACCGGTGACATGTCGATTAGATACAGCTGATGAATTATTGGTATACACCGCAGGTGGTGTGTTGCAACGATTTGCACAGGATTTTTTAGGTTCTGAGGTAAGCTAATATGCAGAATGAACAACGAGATATGCCTTTGCCAACCAAACAAATGAAAGTGCTTGCGACGTATATGCGCGGTGGCACGAGCAAAGGGGTGTTCTTTAATCTAAACGAATTACCCCTACAAGCCCAACAGCCTGGCGCGTATCGTGACGCTTTGTTGTTACGTGTGATTGGCAGCCCTGACCCTTATGGTAAACATACTGACGGTATGGGAGGTGCAACTTCGAGTACCAGTAAAACAGTTATTTTGTCAAAAAGTGAGCAACCTGATCATGATGTCGATTATTTATTTGGCCAAGTTGCCATCGATAAACCATTTATCGATTGGAGTGGTAATTGTGGAAATTTAACCGCTGCCGTTGGCGCATTTGCCATAACAAATGGGTTAGTTGACCTGAGTAAGCTCCCGAAAAATGGCATTGCTGAAATTAAGATTTGGCAACAAAACATTAGTAAAACAATCATCGCACATGTTCCTATGTGTGAAGGTGAAGTGTTGGAAATAGGGGACTTCGAATTGGATGGGGTTACTTTTCCAGCAGCAGAAGTTGTTATTGATTTTGTCGAACCAGTAGACCCAAGCGAAATTTTATTCCCGACGGGGAATTTAATCGACACACTTAACGTACCCAACATTGGAGAGTTTCAGACCACATTTATAAATGCAGGTATTCCGACTTTATTTTTAAATGCAGAAGAACTCGGGTTTGACGGTACAGAACTGCAAGACGCAATAAATGGTGATGATGCAATTTTGGCTAAGTTAGAAACCATTCGCGCATATGGTGCAGTTCAAATGGGACTTATTAAAGACGTTAAGGAAGCGGAAGTTCGTCAGCATACGCCTAAAATTGCGTTTGTATCTGGGCCTAAATCATTTGTATCTTCCAGTGGTAAAACGATATCTGCTGACGCTATTGATTTAAATGTTAGAGCGGTATCTATGGGTAAGCTACACCATGCCATGATGGGCACCGCCGCGGTAGCAATTGGAGCTGCCGCTGCAATTCCCGGGACAATAGTTAATTTGGCCTCATCATCGACAACTGATACATCGGTTACGTTTGGGCACCCTTCGGGAACGTTAAAAGTTGGAGCTGAAGCAAACCTCGACAATGTCACCAAAAAATGGCAAATAGCAAAAGTATCGATGAGCCGCAGTGCTCGCATATTAATGGAAGGTACAGTGCGGATCCCGCCAATAAGTAACTCCTCATTATTATAAATCGTATTAAAGGGTTAACTAAAACGTTAACCCTTTTTGCTTGTTAATTTGGTTGCGTAAATCACAAGCTATCCCATAAAAACTGCGCGACTGGCCCCAATATTTTGTTTTTATTTTTGACCACGCGCACTTCAACTTTGACCTGCGTATCTTTGGGTTCTAAATCAAACAACCAAAAATCATCTGTTATTTGCGTTGGCACCATAATACTCATCATAGGCCCCCAACCAAGTTGTGCTTTTAGTGATTCGATATAACAATGTATGTCGTCTACTTTTACAATTGAATGACTTATTTTTCTTAACAATGGCGTATCCGACAGGTTAAATGCCATGTCAGTAGGGCTCAATTGCGGGATATGTTTGAGGGTTTCAGGTGTGATCTGATCAATACCGCTAATGCCAAAATTTGCAGCCAACTTTTTATGAATACAAAACGTAAACGCCAAAGAGTCGATAGGCTTAGTTTGAAACTCCCCTTCGAGATTAAATGCGTCAATCCACGGGATGATGGTTAAATCAACGTCTTGCGATGCTAAGTTTTTTAATCCATGTAATAGCTTTTCGGTATGGATCTGCAATTGAGTATGTGGAAACTTTTCCTGTACCCGTTTTACGCTATCGAATATCCGTGGCAGCATCGCTGGTCCTTCAATATTAATGGTTAACTCATGTTCAATCCCTTGATTAAATGCGTCGCTGAGGCTTTTTAGCTGTTCCAGTTCAGATAATATATTTTGACTACGTTGATAAAAAATAGTGCCTTGTTCGTTCAACTCAAGTCGATACTTATTACGATTAAAAAGTTCGAATCCTATTTCGCATTCTAGTCGTTTTATTGCCATGCTTAATGCGGGTTGGGTCTTAAAAAGCTTTTTGGCGGCTTCATTTATTGAACCGGTTCGGACTATCGTTTGTAGTATTTTAAGTTGATCAATGTTCATTATAATTTGTTTAAAACTTAATAAATAATATTTATATAGTAGTTAAATTTTAATAAATATCAATTATTTGATGGTTAACTTACAATTTACATTGAGCGTTTATTTAATAGGCAGGCAAGGTTATGCAACAACATTTAGTATTCTTTTTTATTGGCATCTTAGGTTTTAGTCTAACCGGATGTGGTGAAAAACAAGAACAGCAAGCAACAGAAACTAAACTCATTCGACCTGCCAAAGTTGCTGTTGTAAAACCTCACTCAGCCAATGCCGTACGTTATTTTCCGGCGACAATTGAGCCTACGGTAAAGGCCCAATTGGCATTTAGAGTAAATGGTGAGTTGGCAGCGTTAAATATTGTTGCTGGCCAAAATGTCCAGTTTGGAGAAGTGTTAGCTGAATTAGATGACAAGGACTTTAAATTACAAGTCAAACAAGCTCAGGCTAAATACGACCTAAGCCTATCGCAATTTAGTCGAGCAAAATCCCTATTTAAAGATAAGTTAGTTTCTTCGTCAGTTTTTGATGAGGCCGCTGCTCAGTTTGATATTGCTCAAGCACAACTCGAAGTTGCCCAACGCAATTTACAATATACAAAGATAACGGCTCCTTTTTCAGGCACTGTTGCACAGATGTTCATTGAAAATTATGAATTTATTCAGGCTAAACAGCCGATAATTGAACTACAGGGCCGTGATCAGGTAGACGTATCGATTGACGTACCTGAAAGACTCATGGTGCATTTACCAAAAAACGAAGACGGGAAATTGTATCAACCTTTGTTATTTCTCGATGCAGCACCGGAAAAATCTTACCTCGTAACATTCAAAGAACATGATATTACAGCGAACAAAGCGACTAAAACTTATCGAGTCGTGTTTTCACTCGACGCGCCAGCGGACTTAAATCTTTTGTCAGGAATGACGGGCAAGTTGGCTGTTGAATTGGATAAAGTGTTAAATACACATAATACGGCGCTATTAGTGCCAATTGAAGCCGTATTTATCCCAAATAAATTCGCCGGTCAAAACAAACATTTTGTCTATAAATTAGATGCTCAAAATAAAACGACATTAGTTGAAATTAATGTATCAAAAATTGCTCAATACGGTGCCGAAATAACGCCAGTAGATCCGTCAGCATTGCAGATTGGAGACCAAATTATTGCCGCAGGCAGTCACTTTTTGACGGTTGGACAGCAAGTTCGTCCGTGGGTGCGTGAGCGAGGGTTATAGCCATGAAGTCTGAATTTGATATCGCTGGTTATTTTATCAAACAAAAGACCACATCTTGGTTGTTTACATTAATCTTGTTGGTCGCTGGGATATTGTCCTATTCTAAACTGGGGCAATTAGAAGACCCTGAATTTATTCTAAAGCAAGCAATTATTATCACCACTTATCCAGGGGCGTCCCCGGTTCAAGTTGAAGAAGAAATCACCTATCCGTTAGAAAATGAAATTCAAAAGTTGCCTTTTGTGGACAACGTGAAGTCAATAACGTCGTCTGGCATGTCACAGATAATTGTCGAGATGAAGTCGACTTACCGTAAAACTGAATTAAGACAAATATGGGATGAATTGAGGCGTAAGATCAATGATTTTACTCCGAAATTACCTGCTGGATCTGGTACGCCAATCATTAAAGATGATTTTGGTGATGTATACGGTGTATTGATGGCGGTAACCGGTGATGGATTTAATAACGAAGAAATTAACTCCTACGTAGATTACATTCGCCGTGAACTGGTACTAGTGGAAGGTGTCGGCAAAGTCACTGTGGAAGGAAAGCTTCAAGAACAAGTTATTTTAGAAATTTCCCATAATAAAATGGTGTCGTTGGATTTATCCGCTGAGTATCTATATCAAATACTGGCGCAGCAAAATGTGGTTTCCAATGCCGGTTTTGTTCGAGTTGGAAACGAAGATATTCGATTTCATCCCACCGGAGAATTTACGTCTGTTGAAGAGTTAGGGGATATAGTGATCAGCCCTCCAGGCTCTTCGAAGCGGATTATATTGAGCGACATAGCAACTATCTATAAGGACTTTGTTGAAACCCCTAATCACATAGTGAGACATAATTCTAAACCTGCTATCTATGTTGGATTGTCTTTTATGTCAGGCTCTAATGTCGTTAAAATTGGTGAACGAGTTCAGGATAAATTAAAGGAACTAGACCAAAATAGGCCTTACGGTATGGAGATAAACACCGTATACAATCAACCCGTAGAAGTGGAAATGTCGGTTGCAGGGTTTATACAAAGTTTATTAGAGGCCGTTGTAATTGTCATTGTTATCTTATTGTTATTTATGGGGGTTAAAACGGGCTTACTTATCGGTGGAATATTGCTGCTTACAGTATTAGGAACGTTTGTCTTTATGCAACAGATGGGCATTGAGTTGCATCGCGTATCTTTAGGTGCATTGATTATTGCGTTAGGTATGTTAGTTGACAACGCAATTGTGGTGGTCGAAGGCATTTTAGTCGGAATGCAGAAACGATTAACTAAAGTTCAGGCGGCAAGTTTAATTATCAAACAAACAAAATGGCCACTGTTAGCCGCAACATTTATTTCAATTATTGCTTTTGCGCCTATAGGTTTATCACCAGATGCTACAGGGGAGTTTGCAGGATCGTTGTTTGATGTCCTGCTGATCTCTCTATTATTGAGCTGGGTAACTGCGATAACAATTACCCCATTTTTTGCCAGTTTACTGTTTAAAGACCAGATTGTTGAGCCAATTGACCAAGATACTAAATCGGAAGATGGTCATAAAGACGAACCATACAAATCTGGGCTTTATGCAAAATATAAATCGGTATTGAAGTTAACATTACGATTTCCAAAATCGACTATGGCGCTGATGTTCGTGCTGTTTGTATTTGCAGTAGGTGGGTTTGGCTTTGTTAAACAGGCTTTTTTCCCTTCGTCAAATTTACCTGTTTTTTATCTTGATTACCGATTACCTGAAGGTGCCGATATACGCGCTACATCCGTTGTTGGAAAGTCATTAGAGCAATATGTTATGAGTATTGACGATGTTGAGTTTGTTTCAACCACTGTGGGTCGTGGCGCAGCTAGATTTATGCTGACTTATAATATGGAGATGAATTACGCCAATTACGGTCAATTGATTGTACGTGTAAAACAAAAACCGTCACTAATCCCGACTATCGCCAATGTCAGACAGTATGTAGAAAGTGAATACCCAGATGTTGAGTTTAAAATATTGAGGGTCAATGTCGGGCCTGGGACGGCGGCAAAAATTGAAGCTCGTTTTTCTGGACCAGATCCGCTAATCCTTCGTTCTCTATCTGATCAAGCCAAACAGATTTTATGGCAGGATTCGGGGGCTAAAAATATTACAGATGATTGGAAAAATATGACTAAGGTCATCAGACCTAAATTTAATGCGGTTGCGGCGAGGGAAATGGGCGTAACTAAAACCGATGTTGATAACTTATTGCAGATGATGTACGTCGGTAAAACCGTTGGTGTTTACCGAGAAGCGACTGAACGATTGCCGATTGTCATTAGAATGCCAGAGGAAGAAAGGGTAACAATAGAACGATTAGAACAGTTGCAAATCTATAGCCCAGTTCTGCGTCGCTATGTTCCAATTACACACGTTATAAGTGAGTTTAATTTAGAGTTTGAAGATCCAATAATTAAACGCCGCGATAGGAAACGTACATTAACCGTAATGGCCGATCACGACCTGTTGTCAGATGAAACAGCAGCACAGGTATTTGCCCGGGTGAAACCTAAGTTAGAAAAGCTACAATTACCCAATGGTTATGAACTAACCTGGGGCGGTGAATATGAAGCAAGTAAAAAAGCCAAAACTCCGATTTTTTCGGCGTTACCTCTTGGTTTTGCGGTCATGTTTATAATTACCATTTTACTTTTCAATTCGTTAAAAATAGCCACTGTCATTTGGTCAACGGTGCCACTTGCAATTATTGGTGTAACTATCGGGTTTTTAGCGACCGGTATACCATTTGGTTTTATGAGTTTGTTAGGCTTATTAAGCTTATCAGGCATGTTAATCAAAAATGGTATTGTTTTAGTCGAACAGATAAATTTAGAAAAACTCAGTGGGATGTCACAAACAGAGGCGATCATTCAAGCCGCCATAAGTCGAGTAAGACCGGTTTCGATGGCAGCAATAACGACGGTATTGGGTATGGTTCCTTTATTAGGGGACGACTTCTTTAAAAGTATGGCGGTGGTTATCATGTTTGGGCTAAGTTTTGCAACTGTGCTAACCTTGATTGTCGTGCCTGTCATGTACTCGTTACTGATTAAGTCTGAAAAACATTAACTGGAAAAAAATAGTGAAAATTAACTTATTTAAACACTCAACAATATTTCGTCATGTTTTGTCCACGAGCGTCGCTATTGTATTATCAGTTGTGGTCTCCTCTTGCGCAAATTTGGGAAATGCCTTAAACCAAAAAGGTATTACAACTAGTGATTTAGACAAGCCAAATACCGTAGTTTATTTGACACGTCATGCAGAAAAGCAACCAACTAAGATTAAAGATCCAGAGTTGTCAGCTAAAGGGGAAGAAACCGCAAAGCGATTAGCTACTTATTTACAAAATAGTCATCTAGATGTGATTTACTCAACACCTTTTAAACGCACTCGCAATACGGCTAAAGCGGTTGCTAGTCAGCAAGATAAGGACATCACTGAACTATTTTTACCTGCGCACGAAATGGCCCGATTGATAACTGACATGCATTCAGGGCAAACTATTTTGGTTGTAGGTCACTCTAATACAACTCCAGCTCTAATTACGCAGTTGGGTGTGAGTGACAAAATAGAAATTGCTGAAGATCAATTTGGCGAACTGTTTATCGTGACATTAAACAAAGGCAGTGTTGTATCATTTAAAAGGGTCGCTTATTAACGTTTTGTGAATACAACATAAATACCGGTTGTTGAAATGTATTTGAAATAGCTTCAATGGCCGGTAAATATGATAGTGGAGAAAATGGATATACTTCATATTTAAAATATCTATAAATTACCCTTGTTATTTAGAAGTTTAGATGGCTAAATGAATTCAAACATAGAAGGGGACACAAATGAGTTTTGACCAGTTAATTGATCGCAGATCAACTTTTTCTTTTAAATGGGAACGCTACAAGGGCAAGGATATATTGCCATTATGGGTTGCCGATTCTGAATTTAAATGCGCCCAGCCAATAATAGATGCGCTTCATGCCCGCACGGAACATGGCGTTTACGGTTACCACCTTCCCGTAGAATATGAACCTGCAAACCAGGCGGTTGTTCGATGGTTAGCAGATAAACACGATTGGCAGATAGAACCACAATGGATAGTTTGGACACCAGGTGTCGTTCCTGCCTTTAATGTGGCTTGTAAAGCTAACTGTGAGCCTGGCGACAAAGTATTAGTGCAAGTACCTAACTATCCACCGATGTTGGCGGCACCCGGTTTAAATAAACTTATCAGAGAAGATGTCCAAACAATTGAGCAGGATGGTCGGTGGAAATTGGACTTTGAACAGCTAGAGCAAAAAGCGGCAGATCCAAAAACTAAACTCTTTATTATGTGTAACCCGATGAACCCAACCGGTTCGGTGATGACAGCTGAAGAATTAACACGAGTTGAGCAAATCTGTCTTAAACATGATGTCGTGCTCTGCAGTGACGAAATTCACTGTGACTTAATTCTAGATCAAAGCAAAACCCATATACCAGCAGGAAAGTTGCCGGATATTGGCGAACGCACTATTACTTTGATGGCCGCAAGCAAAACGTTTAATGTGGCTGGCCTCGGAACGTCATTTGCAATTATTCCAGATGCCTCTTTGCGTCGTAAGTTTACTCAAGCCGCCGCTGGTATTATGCCATGGGTGACGTTTATGGGCTTGGTCGCTACTGAAGTTGCCTTTACACAATGTGATGAATGGCATCAAGAGCAATTAGATTATTTACGTGGTAATTTGGATTACTTAGAAAAAGAAATTAATGACTTAGATGGCTTTACGTTTATTCGACCCGAAGCAACGTTTTTAGCATGGATTGATGCGAGCGGTTTGGGTGTTGATGATGTCCATGCCTACATGGAGTCGAAGGGGGTTGGTCCTTCACCGGGCCGAGATTTTGGTTGGAAAAACTTTACGCGAATTAACTTTGCCTGCCCAAGGGAAATGTTAGAAGACGCTGTGGCCAGACTAAAACGTTAATATTGTTAGTTGTACTCAAGATCAGCCGACATTTTACCGAAAGTACCAAATTGGCTAGATTGTTTTTTAAAACATATGGTTGTGGGTTATGGGCTACGACAAACAACTAAATTAGAAACCATTAGGCAATTAATATAAGGGAATACCTTATATCCCTGGCGGATTACATGGGGTACTTTAGCTGTTCGCAGGAAGCTTAGAATTATAAATGTCTATTTATTTTCTTGAAAATTGAGTTAATGACCCGTCACGTTTAGACGGGTTTTTTTATGCTTTATTTTTGATATTGCTGCTAAGAGTTCCACAGGTAATTTAGTTAAATTACCTTGTTAGTCACTAAATTTAGCTAATAACAAATTATCTATATATTGATGCGACTCAGCACTGAAAACCAACTGATTTTTTGCAGTAAGTAATTCATTTTCGTCAATTTCATTGTGCTCAAACATCAATTCTAACTCGCTCAAGATATTTGCCTCATATACATAACAAGCTATGGGCCTTTTTGCGAACAAAACAGACAACATCGCCGATTTTGTTAGTTTTGTTTGAACTGCAAGTACATCTAATATTGAGGCCGGAAAGTTCCAATGCTTGGCAATATGGTAGGTGATCTTTTTCGAGTTTTTATACATTAAGTCTTTAAATGCGTATGAGTTTGGTTGGCAATCGGGATGAACAAAAGAAAAGGATTCGATAAGTAATTGATAGATGATCATGTCACCCAAATTACAGATCAGTCCAATCAAATAGCCCTGTGCAGATTCTGACTTATACTGTGATTTGTTTAAAAGCGCCTTGGCAATCACGCCGGTTGAAAGACTGTGTTGCCAAATTTTGGCACCGTACTGTTTGAAATAAATTGGCGATTGAGGCGCAAGCTTACTCACAAACCCATTTATTACACCTTCCATTAGGCCGTTGGCACCAAGCAGCATAAAAGCGGTTTTAAGATCTTTTATTTCTTTGTTGCTTCTGTTGTAAAACGAGGAGTTGGCCAGTTCGATCACTTTAGCGGCAATGATAGCTTCTTGCTGTATTAGGCCTATCAACTTTTCGGTATCAAAATCGTCGTTGTTTAATTGGTCTAAAATTGTACTTAAGGAAAGCGGTAAAATAGGCAAGTTTTTAAGTATGCTTTGTGGGCTTCTCAGCAATTTTTCAACTTGTTGAGAAATATACAATGACATTTCATCATGTTGCTCAACATGGTTCGTTTGACCAAACAAGTAGTCATAAAACGCTTTTTGGTGCAGCTCTTCTGCCGATTTAACTTCAATTGGTTTTGTGGCGACTGGGAGCGGTTGTGCCGCAGATTGACTTGTCGAATTTTCGTTAGTTGTGCTGTTTTGATCTTCAAAATAGAAATAATTATTATCTTTTACTTTTTTCTTAGAGTTACTGAATAACAGCTTAACTAACTTCTTAAACATAAGGGGATGGGTCCAGATAAAATTGATTTGTGGTTACGTATTACGTTAAAGGCATACTGTCACTTTTCGATTACTTTTATTTTAGTGGATAGTCGCATAGTGTAAAAGGATTATTACTTTTATTATCGGAGGTAATAACCATATTTTTTGTGTGTAGTTGCCCTTACTTCTAAATTGCCCATAAATTTGCCATCCGAGTCGACTTATGGGTAATATTGAAAGATATTTTAGGACCGTACGGCGGTATATTTTGAACATCTCTTTGCTGACATCAAGCCCATTAATTGTTGAAATAGAAGACCTTTTAGATCAAGGTGTGTTGACCGAAATATCCCTAAAGTTAAAAAATAGGCATTGGTTAGCGCAGCAAGGTGTCCCGGTAAAGCTAGACGAAACAGGTTTGTCGTTTGAATTAAGAAAGGATGTTATGCCGCCATTAACACATCTTGAAAATAAGATAAAAGAGAAAACCGGCATAACGTCTGCAAAAACATCTAGCATAAGGATCCGACATTATCATCCGGGGCAGGGGCACCCACCTCATTGTGATCATTATGAACTGAACGATGAATACCTACTGTTTACGGCGGTGTTTTTCCTATGCGACACTGAAGAAGGTGGTGCAACATCTTTCACTAAGTCAGACGGTATAAAAATTGTACCTAAGCGTAATAAGTTGATTTTTTGGCTTAATTACCTAGATGATGGAAATGAAGATTTATTGTCCGAACATGAAGCCGAAACTGTGAAAGACGGAGAAAAGCTAATCGCAATATATTTATTTTATGGTGAAAAAAGTGAGACAAGTTCTGTTCGACATTTTTTACTAGAAAACTATTCAACGGAAGAGAGTTAATAATCTATGAAATTTCATTTAGTTGACGATGGCGTACCAAACATTTCAAAACAAATAATTATCGATGCATGTAAAGTTCGTGATTTGGAATATGTTGAACATCATGCAGGTATATTTGTTTTTACTCCGGAACTTAAAGCCGAACCTGGTGATATTCTGTTTAGACCGGCCGTGTCTTCAGCTGCGTCTAAAGTTGAACAATTTTTGTTTCAGCCAGGTGTCGCAACATTTTACAAAGCGCCTTTGGGAATTTTTCATAATTGCAACAACGCCACCTCTTTGTTTGAATTAAATGACATTCCAATCCCAAGAACCTTTTATTTATACAATAAACAACGAGATTGCATAGATTATTATGTTGAACAACTTGGCGGTTATCCGGTTATTCTAAAGGTTTTGGGCTATTCCGGTGGTGTTGGCGTAATGAAATTGGAAAGCGCGCAGTCGCTATATTCAGTCATTGACTTTGTATGTGCTAACGGTACCGCACCCCTGTTGTCTTCTTTTATTCCCGATGCCGTACATTGGCGTTGTGTTGTCGTTGGTGAAAAGGTTGTTGCCGCCTATATCAATCCTCCGGATAAAGGTGACTTTAGAACCTATGGTACAACCGATAAAAATGAAGTTTTTGAAAGTGCAGGTACAGAAATAGACGCGTTAGCAATTAAGGCGGTAAGTGTTTTGGGGTATGAGTTTGGTGGTGTGGATATTCTTAGACATCCAAGTGGAAGGTGCTATGTTTTGGAGGCTAATTTTCCTTGTTATTATGCGCATGCTCAGGAAATTGGCGGCATAGATGTTGCCGGTAAAATTGTGGATTACTTAGCTGAAAAAGCAGGATCACTTAAATAAGTGATCCTTAATTTTTAGTCTTCGGATTGTTCTTTATCTGCTACAGATTTACTTCGTTGTCTAAATTTCAATAATGCAGTTGCGGTTAAACCAAGCGCAAATATCGACGTCGTAGAAGGGGCCGTCACAGGAATTGCATTACCTCCACTAGAAAGTTTGACCGCAGACTCTTTGTTTGAAATCTCATCATTTACTTTTGTATCTTGTTCAGAACTAGCTTTAATTGATTGTTCTTGAGAGGTTTTCGCACCTTCTTCAGCCGCTTTTGCTTTTACCGATTGCTCTTGGGCGCTTGATGGCTCTGAACTACCTTTGTACGATTGTTCTGCATTGTCAGATTTTGCAGCTGCCTCTTGCGAAGCATCAAAGGCAAATACTTGTCCTGTACCAACAACGGACCCGAAGGCTAAGGTGGCAGCGACTTTAGTCAAAAAGCCTCGACGAGACGCAACTTGTCCACCACTAGGAGGCGCTAATCGAGACTCTAGTATACCAATGTCTGATAATGCATCGAGAGCTTTCCACACGAGTTCACTGCTAATCTCAAAGTCTAGGAGTTCGGTAATTTCAGCTTTGATTGAGTCGATATCTTTTTTACCGTCAATACAACGTAAAAATAATGTATCGGCTAGTTCAAGTTTATATTTTTGCTGAGTACTTTTATTTACAATATAAGAATGGTCGATATTGTCTTGGATCGTAAAGTTTTCTAAATTTAATTTTGGCGTTAACATTGGCTTCCCTACACTCGATTTATTTTAGTCATTTAATTTAGTTCAAATAATAGCCAGATAATTAAATTTAAGCAACTAAGGTATTATTAAATAGGGAAAAGTGGGTCGGAACAGAGATTGTTGGTCGACCAATATTGCTATTTAGTAGCGCGTGTTAGGTTGCTTCTATTTGAGTTGTAATGTTTTTCTTTTAAAGATCAGTATTGCAATGAAGATTACGATAACACACCACACTGGTAAGTTCCCGTATTGATAATAGGGGGTATTACTTGTTGTTAGCTTTAAGTCATGGGTTAAAACGGCCGCTTCAAATTGAGGTAGTGTTTTTACAAGCATTCCTGATCCATCGATAACTGCTGTAACGCCATTATTGGTGACACGGATGACAGGCTTGGCAAATTCAATGGCTCGCATTTGGGCTATTTGCAAATGTTGCCAAGGCCCGTGGGAGTTACCAAACCAAGCGTCATTGCTTACGGTGAGTATTAAGTCACTGGCGTGTTCACCTTGATAGATATTTGCTCTTACCTGATTAGAAAATGCAACTTCAAAGCAAATAGCTGGTGAGATATGAACGTCATTGGCAATTAAGTTGTCTTGCGCATAAGCCCCGCGACTAAATGATGACATAGGCAGGTCAAATAGAGGCCCAAGTTTTCGTAGGAATGATTCAAAAGGCACAAACTCACCGATGGGAAGCAAGTGGTGTTTACTAAATCGATTATTGTGCAGGTATTTGTAGTGTCCAAATGAGTCGTTACTGTATTTTTTTCCTAAAGCAATAATATTGTTAAAGGCTTTATTGGTTTCAGGTTGGTAGTCAACGATACCTGTAATTAACGCGGTATTGGAATTTGCCGCGATTAAATCAATTTCCCTTAGGAAGTCATTAGAAATTACTTCTAATCGAGGCACTGCTGCTTCTGGCCAAATGACAATGTCGCTGGATTCAAAATGCGGCTGGCTCATGGCTAGATACGTTTGCATCGTTGGCATTTCATTTTCAGGCTGCCACTTAATGCTTTGTTCAATATTACCTTGGACCAGAGCAATGCTGGTGGATTTATCAGTTTGTTCAAACCAATTCAATGATTTGAGGCCATTGCCTACAGCAATAATTAGTAGGATAGTTATTGCCGTAACTGACAGTGTTTTAGGTGTATCGGGGTTTGGCTGAGACTTAGTTATTCGATAAAACAAATGACACAAAAGAGTTTTAATTAACACCGCGATAATAAGCAAAAGCGCTTGGATCCCAAATTCCCCAATGACTGGTGCATAACCAGCGAGTGGCCCATCTGTCTGCGTATAACCAATTGATAACCAGGGAAAGCCTGTTAAAAACCATCCTCTGATTGCTTCGCAAATGAGCCAAAACGGAATAAAAGCAAAACCAATGTTTGAAATAGAAAATCGTTTTGTAAGGTAACAAGCTAATGCCGGAAATAGAGCTAAGTAGCCGTCTAACAGCGCCATCAGTAGGATACTAATTGCTGTAGGCATACCACCGAAGTCTGCGATTGCGACATGGATCCAACTTATGCCAGTGGCAAACCAACCTAGTCCATAAAAAAAGCCTAATCGAAATGCGACTTTTGCAGTTTGAGCTTTCGAAACTGCAAAGATGAGGATACTTAAAGTAATAATAACAATTGGCCATGCACTAAATGGCGCATAGCTAAATAGGTTGAAAGCACCAGCCAAAAATAGGGCGATGTATTGTGCGTATAACTTATTTACAAAAAAAGATTGGATGTTGTTCACCCAATCTTTTTTTAACAGCGGCTTTATTTCCATATATTAAGTCTCGACGGACTCTTCTTCCATTTTTGGTAATGTCACTGTGACTTGCTGAATACGACGTGTATCAGCACTTTGGATTTTAAAGTTAATGCCTTTAATAAAGACTTCTTCGCCTTTTTCCGGCATATGACCAAACTCATGAAGTATAATGCCACCGATAGTATCGGCGTCTTCTTTCGCGAATTCGGTTTTGAAATAATCGTTAAATTGATCAACTTCGGTTAATGCTTGCACCATATAAACATGTTTCGAAACTTTACGAATATCTTTAGTTTGGTTTTCTTCAGAATCGAATTCATCTTCAATTTCTCCAACGATAAGCTCGAGAATATCTTCAATGGTGACGAGTCCAGACACGCCGCCGTATTCATCAACGACAACGGCCATATGATAACGATTTTGTCGAAACTCTTTTAATAAGGTGTCTACGCGTTTGCTTTCAGGAACTATAACGATAGGGCGTAGTAGTTTTTTTAAGTCTATCTCTTGTTCTCTGTCTATTAACAGTTGCAAAAGATCTTTGGCAAGTAATATACCTTCGACATGATCTTTGTCTTCTGATACGACAGGAAATCGTGAGTGACCTGAATCAATCATTGTCGGTAAAAACACATCAGGAGAATCTGATAAGTCTAAAGTGATAATTTGCGATCTCGGGATCATTATGTCACGGATCCGCAGGTCAGCGATTTCCATAACACCATCAATCATCGTTTTAGTGCCGATATCAATTAGGTCGTTTTCAGCAGCGACACTAATGACATTGATAATGTCTTCTTTGGTTTTCGGTTCGTCATTAAAGATTTGACCAAGTTTGTCAATCCAGCTCTTATTTGAAGAACCGTTGCTACTATGTGGGTTGTCGTCGCTCATTCTGGTCAGAATGTTCCTATGTTGCTTAAAATTATTGGTGATGAAATATTAATCGGTTTCATCTGATCCGATTATTGATCGATATATGGATTTGTGAAACCCATTTTTTGTAAAAATTCTATTTCGATACTTTCCATTTCCTCGGCTTCTGCATCATTTATATGGTCGTAACCGAGTAAATGCAAGCAACCGTGGATGATCATATGACACCAATGGGCTTCAAAAGTTTTATTTTGTTCAACAAATTCTTGATTAACCACTTGAGCGCAAATAATCAGATCGCCCAATAATGGAAAATCCATTTCTGGTGAGACGTAATCTGGGATCTCGGCGGGAAAAGATAAAACGTTTGTTGGTTTATCTTTGCCGCGATATTGGCAATTTAATTGCTGACTTTCTGCTGAATCGACAATTCGAATCGTAAGTTCAGAATGTTCTTGAAAGGCAGGTAATAGTTCCGCCACCCAATCGTTACACTGTTGTTCGGTAGGAATGTGCTTATCTGTAGTGGCAACTTGTAGGTCAAGTTCAATCATTTGATTTGTCTTCACTAGCCGCTTTTTCTTTTGCTTTTTCTGCCCAAGCTTTATCACGTTCAGCTTTTTCACGGCGTTGTACTTCGTCAAACTTTTCATACGCCATAACAACTTTTGCAACCACAGGGTGGCGCACAACATCGTCAGCGATAAAGAAGTTGAAGCTGATATCTTCTACTTCACTCAATACTTCAATTGACTGGCGTAAACCTGATTTAGCACCACGAGGTAAATCTATTTGAGTAATGTCGCCGGTAATAACCGCTTTGGAGTTAAAACCAATGCGAGTTAAAAACATTTTCATTTGTTCGACGGTGGTATTTTGACTTTCGTCAAGAATTATAAAGGCGTCATTTAATGTTCGGCCACGCATATAAGCAAGCGGTGCTACTTCAATAACGTTACGTTCGATGAGGCGTTCAACCTTCTCGAAGCCAAGCATTTCAAATAGAGCATCGTATAGAGGACGTAAATAAGGGTCTATCTTTTGGCTTAAGTCACCAGGTAAGAAACCAAGTTTTTCACCTGCCTCAACAGCAGGGCGAGTCAACAATATGCGGCGTACCTCTTGACGTTCTAACGCATCTACAGCGCAGGCAACGGCTAGGTAAGTTTTACCCGTACCTGCAGGACCAATACCAAAAGTGATGTCATGATTTAATACGTTTCTAACATACGCAACTTGATTCTGATTACGTGGTTTGATATTGCCTTTACGGGTACGAACCACGATGTCGTCATCAGTGCTGTCACTGGATTGATCTAATAACTTAGAACCTTGCACTGCAAGATGAACTTGGTCAGGGGTTAATTCCTGAGCTTTGACTTTATTTTTATGCTTACTATTGGGCTGAGTTTCAATATAAAGGTTTTTTAGAACGTCAGTTACAGCGGCGATATTTAACGGGTTACCAACAATTTTAAATTTGTTGCCTTGATAAGTGACTTCAACACCCATGCGACGTTCAATATGTTTGATATTGTCATCATAAGGACCTATTAATGAAGCCAACCGATCTTTGTCGGCTGGTTCTAAAAATATTTCCACTGTATTAATTTTTTTAGACAATCTAAAATTCCTTTATATTTGCTTGTGCAATAAACTTATGGAGCGTAAGTAGAAACGCCTAAATCATCTTGTAAGTTTTGTCTTTTTGCCAATATTTCCGCAGGTGTTGTATCTTGACGTAAGCCCATTTCATCTTCGCCGCGAATAAATTCACCACGTAATGAGTTGGTGTAAACGTCGACAACTTTAACATCAGCAAATCCACCAATTAGAGAATGCGGGCCTTCAAAATTAACTACACGATTATTTTCAGTACGACCACGCAGTTCCATTGGATTTTTAATTGAAGGACCTTCAACCAAAATACGTTGCTCAGTGTTTATCATTTGACGAGAAATCAACATCGCTTGATGGGTGATGACTTTTTGTAATTCGTGCAAACGCTCTTTTTTCTCTTTCTCAGAAATGTCGTCTGGTAAATCAGCCGCTGGCGTACCAGGACGAGCACTGTAGATAAAACTAAAGCTGTGGTCAAAACCGATATCTTCAATCAGCTTCATGGTCTTGCCATGGTCTTCCGCTGTTTCGCCAGGGAAACCAATAATAAAGTCGCTAGACATACTGATATTTGGACGAACTTTACGTAATTTCCTGATCTGCGATTTATATTCAATGGCAGTATGGCCACGTTTCATTAAATTCAGAATACGGTCCGCACCAGATTGCACGGGTAAATGTAAGTGGTCGACAAGCTCTGGAACGTCTTGATAAGCTTCAATGATATCGTCTGTAAATTCTACTGGGTGAGACGTCGTATAACGAATTCGGTCGATACCATCAATGGCGGCCACTAAACGCAGTAATTCGCTAAAATGACAAATTTCGCCGTCATGAGTTGCCCCACGGAACGCATTTACGTTTTGACCTAACAAATTGACTTCACGAACACCTTGTTCAGCGAGTTGAGCGATTTCATATAATACATCGTCCACAGGACGTGATACTTCTTCGCCGCGGGTATATGGAACAACACAGAACGTACAGTATTTGCTGCAACCTTCCATTATCGACACAAACGCGCTTGGGCCATTAGTCGTCGGTTCTGGTAATCGGTCGAATTTTTCAATCTCAGGGAATGAAATATCAATTACTGATGCGCCGTCGCCTGCTTTAATTTGTTCAATCATTTCAGGTAAGCGGTGCAAAGTCTGAGGGCCAAAGACCATATCAACATATGGGGCACGGTCACGAATATGTTGGCCTTCTTGAGAAGCAACACAACCGCCTACACCAATGATCAAACTTGGTTTTTTTGCCTTTAGGTTTTTCCAACGGCCTAATTGATGAAATACTTTTTCCTGTGCTTTTTCGCGAATAGAACAGGTGTTCAAAAGAATTACGTCGGCATCTTCTGCTTCGTCCGTAAACTCATATCCATGACTGTCATCGAGTAAGTCCGCCATTTTTTGCGAGTCATACTCGTTCATTTGGCAGCCCCAAGTTTTAATATGTAGTTTTTTCGTCATTCTTCTCTCGTCATCAATATCTGTGGGAATAATCATTTTTGGGTAAATGAGTTACTCACTTCACCGTGAAAAGTTAATTCTTTAAATGGCCGCGTATTTTACAGTTAAAAGAGTATGGATTAAAGGGAATATGGTTAATTAACTGACTTGATCTTCTAACTATCTTCAAATCATAGATAATTCAGGCATAATGCGGAGAATTATCGTTAGGAATAAGAACAGTGGTCGACTTAAATTCATTAAATCTATGTCAGTTTGATGTTGTCGTTGTTGGCGGTGGCATGGTTGGAGCAACCCAAGCAATTGCATTGCAAAATGCGGGGCTTTCAATTTTATTGCTCGAACAACGCGTTCCGCAACAAGATGAATTGGCCCGACCGCCATTGCGTGTATCTGCTGTTAATTTGGCGAGTGAGACTTTATTGCAGTCACTGGGCATTTGGTCGGCGATCGGCGAGAGCGATAAATGTCGATTTGATCAATTAGCTACCTGGGAGCAACGCGACAATAAATTGATTTTTGACGCTACAGAAATTGAACGACCTCATCTTGGTTATTTAGTTCGAAATGAAGCAATTCAGTTGGCTGCATTTGATAGGATTCTAAATACTTCGGAAAATAAAATTACGTTAAGTAATGCCCACTTGTCGTCTTTAAAACAAGATGATGACAAAGTCACTTTGCGCTTATCAGAACCTGGTTCGTCAAAAAATCAAGTTGATGTATTTGCAAAGTTGGTTATTGGTGCGGATGGCGCATTGAGTAAAACACGGCAACTTGCCCATATAGGAACGACCGGTTGGGAATACGCTCAGCACTGTTTCAGCATTACCATTAAAACTGAGTTTCCAACTCAACATATTACGTGGCAAGAATTTCAACAGACTGGTCCCAAAGCGTTTTTACCGCTAGAAGATGGCTATTCATGTCTAATTTGGTACGACGCACCACAAACAATTGCACAGTTAAAACAACTTTCACCAGAGGCACTAAAACAGGAAATCATAAATTGTTTTCCACCTTTGGTTGGGGATTTTAATGTTGTGACCAGCGCTAGTTTTCCACTCGTTCGAAGGCAGGCTAATCAATATTTTAATGGCAGAGTCGTTTTAGTGGGTGATGCAGCGCACGTTATTAACCCATTAGCAGGGCAAGGCGTAAATTTAGGCTTTAAAGACGTAGAGACCTTGATGGAGTTATTAAATAATACGGACTTAAGTCAACACGGTTTACTGGCGTCATCGTTGCGTCGGTATCAATTTAAACGTAAAGCAGATGCGCAAATTATGTCTGGGGCGATGGACCTATTTTATCATTCTTTTAGTAACGACAAAGCGGTCTTAAAATCTGTCAGAAATATAGTTTTAGGAGTCGTACACAATCAGGCGTGGCTAAAAGCTCAGGCTCTTAAAAAAGCCGTAGGACTATAGTGATTTTTAATTAGATTTCTAATCGTTTACGGTTAAAAGTTGGCGCTTAGGAATACCACAAATAAAGACTTAGACGCTTCTGATAAATCAAATTCACTCCTAGGTGGATACAAAGGTAAACCAACTATTTTTTCTACGACACGCAGATCACCTAGGCGGACATCACCTTTACCATATTTTATATAGGCTCCGACAGACATTGGGAAACCAAAGCTGTCACTCGTATAATCAACACTAAGTCCCAACATATCGATATCCTCAACGCGCTGGAAAGGCTGTGTTGTGTCAATTTTGCCGTTACTATTGTCAGTGAAAATACCAAATCTGAAGTATTTACGATCGGTTTTATAAAAGGTTAAACCAAGTGAGTAATTAACGACACGTTCTAAATCTCTGGTAATAGGCGGGTGGAATTCGTTAATAACGTGTTCTTCAACAGTGACTTCACTAAAATAGTCAACGTCAAAACTCCATTCAAAGTTATTTCTTCGTTTTGCTAAACCTAGGGTAATATTTGCGCTCGACTCCTGTGCTTCAGTGCCCTCAACAGTACCGACCGTAGCAGGCTTAGATGTTGGCGGTAATGGGGTAGGCGAGCTAACAAAAATATTATGAACGGCGGTAAATGAACGGTCTATCGTGAAATCTTTAGCTATTTTTAAACCGATATTCAAAGCGGGTGTTTGATACAAGATCCCTAAAGTTGGTGTAATTAGTATTGTTTCATCTTTTATTCTGCGCAATGCACTAAAGCCCGAATAGATATCGTCCGTAGGAGTAAAATATATTTGACTGACCCCAGAGCCTTGGATTGTTTCAAATTTTTTGTATTTTACAATAAATGAGCCACCAAATGAGAGATTTGAATTAATCCTGTGAGCGGCTCCAAAACCTAAATTCAGTGAACTATTGTCCAAGTCAACATTACCAAACTCAGTTTGTTCTCCAATTGTATTATTTTCGTCACCAATAATTGGATGCACAACTTCACTATAATTACGTTCGGTAGACAGATCAGATACACCAAAACCGATACTCCAATGCCAGTCACCTTTTTTATTACCTACCCCTAAAAAGCTTGGGACAATTGAAAACGAAGATCGAGCAAAATCAGAGCCATCTGAGAAAGCATCATAAAAAGTGGTTTTTTCCCATGCAAAGGTCGATATAGAGGCTGAATTAGAATTCACCGTATTGGTTAATCCCGCTGGATTAAAAAATACCGCGGATAAGTCATCAGAAATGGCGGTAAAGGCGCCTCCAAGTCCAATGGCTTTTGTACCAACCAATAGGTTTTTGTAATGATACTCATCGCTTGCAGCAACTGACGAATACAAAATGCAAAGTAAAATGATCTTAGTAGCTAAACGCATTGATTTTAAAATAATAATTTTAGATTAAAGTCAGTGTAGTTTAATTTTGCTACAACAAGCAAATTAAATAGCCGGAAGGGATAGATAAAAAAAAGGCCTCGCATAAGCAAGGCCTTAATTTGGCTGGGATACCAGGATTTGAACCTGGGAATGGCGAGATCAAAACCCGCTGCCTTACCGCTTGGCGATATCCCAATTAAGAGATGGCTGGGATACCAGGATTTGAACCTGGGAATGGCGAGATCAAAACCCGCTGCCTTACCGCTTGGCGATATCCCAACTGAAACTTTTTGAATATGTGTTCCACATATTTATAATGGTGCGGAAGGAGAGACTTGAACTCTCACATCCTAAGATACTGGAACCTAAATCCAGCGCGTCTACCAATTCCGCCACTCCCGCAAATTTTTTTCTCTTGAGCATGGTAGGGAATTCAAGAATTGGTGGCTACGCCCTGATTTGAACAGGGGACCCCATCATTATGAGTGATGTGCTCTAACCAGCTGAGCTACGTAGCCACTCTTGAATACCGCCTCAAGCGATGGCGCGTATTATGCTGATGACGCCTTTTAACGTCAACCCATTTTTGAAGAAAATTGTAAAAAATAGTGCGTTTGCTTTTAATTTGTTCATATTGGCGAAAAAGAGCATGATTTATAGTTAAAAAATACTCAGTTTAAGTTTGTCTGTTTAAACTTATTTTGGCTGCTCGGTAAAAAATAGATTTTGTAATAGGGATAAATTTGACTAAATAGACCTAACTTTGACTTTATGTCGTCATTTGTCGGACATAAAATTGCTATTTTTTTAAAATAATATGAATTTTTTGGTAAACGGAACAAAAAATGTAAATTTGATAATGTTGATTAACAATATTTTCGAGCGTGATAACAATCCTTTGCCTAGTAACTCTGAAGAGCGATTTGTTTCATAATAAACGTTAGGCATTAAAAAAGGGGCTTAAGCCCCTTTTATCGATAAATATAGGTTTACACGTTAAATCGGAAATGGATTACGTCACCATCTTTAACAATGTAATCTTTACCTTCTAATCGCCATTTACCGTTGTCTTTGGCACCCGCTTCACCACCAAATTCAACAAAGTCGTTATAACTGACGATTTCAGCTCGGATAAAGCCTTTTTCAAAGTCCGTATGAATTTTACCAGCCGCTTGTGGCGCAGTAGAACCTTCAGTATATGTCCAGGCTCTAACTTCTTTAACACCTGCAGTGAAATAGGTATTTAGATTTAATAATTCATAACCTGAACGGATCACTCGATTTAAACCTGGTTCTTCCCAACCTAAGTCTTCCATAAATTCGGCTAGGTCTTCAGGCTCTAATTCAGACAATTCAGATTCAATCGACGCACATACCGCTACGACAACTGCATTTTCATTTTCTGCGATTTCACGCACTAAATCTAAAAATGGATTGTTCTCAAATCCATCTTCAGCAACGTTGGCAATATACATGGTTGGTTTCATCGTAAGCAGATTTAAATAGCTTACGGCAGCTAATTCTTCTTTTGTTAACTCAACAGAACGAGCCATGCCACCTTCGTCAACAACCGCTTTTAATTTCTCAAGTGTCGCATTTTCAAATTTAGCGTCTTTGTCGCCGCCTTTGGCCTTTTTTGAGTTACGGAAAATTGCTTTATCAATTGAGTCCATGTCAGACAAGGCCAACTCAGTATTGATTACGTCAATATCTTCCTGTGGGTTTACTTTTCCGGCAACGTGGACGATATTTTCGTCTTCAAAACAACGAACAACGTGACCGATTGCATCGGTTTCACGAATGTTAGCAAGAAATTGATTACCAAGCCCTTCGCCTTTACTCGCACCTTTTACAAGGCCAGCGATGTCAACAAATTCCATTGTTGTTGGCAGGATACGTTGTGGATTAACTATTGCAGCCAACTTGTCTAATCGAAGATCTGGAACAGGAACTACACCAGTATTGGGTTCAATTGTACAAAATGGGAAGTTTGCTGCTTCAATACCTGCTTTTGTTAAAGCATTAAATAATGTTGATTTTCCGACATTGGGTAGACCAACGATGCCACATTTAAAACCCATGATGGTTCCTTTTTGTTAATTTGCTATGTAAGCAATTAGTTTGTTAACTGGCACTAAACGAGTGAAGGCGATTTTGCGCCTTCTTTAAATCTTGTTTAAGCCAGATCTCGGTGCAACGAACGGCTTCGTCAATCGCTGCATCCATTAATTCTTGATCATTTCGGGGGGCTTTACCCAACACCCAACCTGTCACTTTTTCCCGACTTCCGGGGTGACCAATTCCAATTCGCAGACGATAAAATTCTCTATTGTTTGCGAGTTTTGCAATAATATCTTTTAATCCGTTATGACCGCCGTGGCCACCACCTTTTTTAAACTTGGCAACACCAGGTTGCATATCAAGTTCGTCATGTGCAACTAAGATTTCTTCTGGTTTTATCTTGAAGAAATTTGCAAGGGCAGCAACTGATTTACCGCTTAAATTCATGAACGTGGTTGGTACTAAGAGACGAATATCTTGTCCAGCAAAATTGATCTTTGCGGTATATCCAAAATATTTAGGATCGTTTTTTAAAGAAACATTATTGGCTCGGCAAAGTTCTTCGATGAACCAAGCTCCAGCATTATGGCGGGTGTGTTGATATTCGGGGCCTGGATTTGCCAGGCCCACGATAAGTTGAATGGTGCTACTCACGAATTGTCCGTAAGCTCAATCATTCAATTATTCAGCGTCAGCTGCTTCTTCAGAGTCTTCGTCAGCTGCTGCAGCGCCTTTAGGAGCGTGCAATGTTACAACTGCGTTGTCGTGAGATTCACCTTTAGTTAACTCAACAGATTCAACGCCAGCTGGTAACGTAATTTCACTGATGTGAAGTGTTTGACCAACTTCCATATCTGCAACGTTTACTTCGATGAACTCAGGTAAGTTCTTAGGAAGACAAGTGATTTCTAATTCATTTACAACGTGAGTAATTACGCCACCTTTCTTAATTGCTGCTTCTTCGCCAACGAAGTGAACAGGAACTTTAGTGTGTAATTTATGTTTCGCGTCTACACGTTGGAAATCTAAGTGTAAAACTTGGTTTTTCCAAGGGTGACGTTGCATATCTTTAAGAATAACTTCTTCTTTTGCACCATCAATTACTAACGTAAGGATATGTGAATAGAAACCTTCATTTTCCTGCGCTAACCATACTTTATTATGAGAAAGGGCTAGGTTTTGCGGCTCTTTATCCGCACCGTATATAATTGCAGGAACTTGTTTGTCGTGACGTAGGCGGCGGCTCGCACCCGTACCTTTATCAGAACGAACTGTAGCTTCTAATGTGTAAATAGCTTCAGACATGGAATTCTCCAAAAAACTTTAAATAAGTTAAGTATGTTTCCTCCCGCGACCAAGAGAAAACTCGACCCCCTCAAAAATGAGAGGCGGAGTATTCTAATTGAAAGGTCAATAGACCACAACCGTTTTATGAACATTACAAAAAGACGTCATTTTTATTGTGATTAAAAAAAAGTGTCATATTACTTTTTATTGGTCATAAATTTGTTTCAAAACTGCCGTCAAATTTACATCTTTGTTCATTAACCTCTTCGACCTAATTTAATAAAAATAATAGGTAAGTGGATAAAATGAGTTTCGCTAATTTAAAATTAACATTATTGAGTGCGACTATTGTCGGGATTTTAACAGGATGTTCAGTTGAAGATGGAGAGCAGGGCATTCAAGGTGAACAAGGGCTGGTTGGTGAAGCCGGTGCTGATGGTGCAAATGGTGCTGCAGGTGCTGATGGCGCAGCGGGCGCTGATGGTGCGGCGGGAAAAAATTATCCTGTTGAACTAAACATCGAGATTGTTGGTCGTTTCGCGACAGGAGTTTATGGAAAATCAGCGGCGGAAATTGTTCAGTTTCATAAAACGTCAAACTCAGCGTTTGCAGTCAACAGCGCTACAAATCAAATAGACGTTATCAGTTTAGCAACATTATCTACTGTCCCTGTTAGTACACCGACTAGCGATAATAGCCTTTCATCAACAGCATTTACCTATGCCGATTCAGTTTTGGTTAAACAAGCTGATGACTCAGATAAAACAATTATGCTTGGCGGAGCAAACTCGATAGCGATAAAGGGCAACTTGTTAGCCATCGCTGTTGAAGCGAAAGTAAAACAAGATAACGGCGCTGTACTGTTTTACGAATTAGACGTTATGGGTAAAGGAACTTTTGTCAAAGCAGTTGAAGTTGGCGCCTTACCAGATATGGTAACATTTACACCAGATGGCACTAAGGTATTGGTTGCTAATGAAGGTGAACCTGCAACTGATTATAGTGTAGATCCAGAAGGGACGATTAGCGTCATTGCAGTGGCGTCATCTGTGCCTGCAGATAAAGCAGAAGCGGTTAATTTCACTTCTGATTTGGTATTTAAAAGCGATTTATTAGACCCAGAAGATTACGATACACCAGAAGAACAAATGACCCTTTTACAAGAAATGGGCGTGAAGTTTGCGGGACCAACGGGCAACACGGCAGCAAAAGATATTGAACCTGAATACATCGCTGTTTCTGCTGATAGCAAGATGGCTTACGTATCACTGCAAGAAAACAATGCAATTGGTGTGGTTGATTTAACGAAGATGACCGTTGAAGTTAAACCGCTAGGATATAAAGATTGGTCAAACTACGAGCTCGACTTTACCAACAAGGACGAACTTGCGACATTCCAATCTGTACCTGGGTTATTAGGTATGTATCAACCTGATTCTATTGCTACTTACAGTTGGAACGGTGCGACCTTTATAGTTTCTGCGAATGAAGGTGACTCTCGAGACTACGATGCGTATTCGGAAGAAGTAAGAGTTAAAGATCTTATTGACCCGGATGAAGAAAATAAGACGTTATCTACTGAGTTACAGTCAATATATGATCACTCTGGTGGCAAAGATGGCTTAGGTCGATTAAAAGTTACAACGTCGATGGGTGATGCGGATAACGACGGCGAATTTGAATCGCTATACAGCTACGGAGCACGTTCATTTTCGATTTGGGATCAAAACATCAATCAAGTTTACGATTCAGGTGATGAGTTTGGTAAAATTTCATCTGCGATTCTAGGTGAATACTTTAATGCAGCACATACGGAGAATACCGGTGATAATCGTTCAGATGACAAAGGTGGTGAGCCAGAAGCTATTGATGTGGGAATGATTGAAAACCGTAACTACGCATTTATTGCTCAAGAACGTGCCGGGGACTTATTTGTCTATGACGTAACAAACCCATTTAATGCTAGCTTTGTTGCCCATTACAACAATCGTGATTTTGACGTAGATTACGAAATGGATGATGACCTAGATAATCCATGTGATGAAGCTGAAGGGATGGATTGCGAAAACGTCGATTCTGCAGGAGATTTAGGACCTGAAAGCATCAAGTTTGTATCAGCTGAAGATAGCCCATCAGGAAATCCGTTGTTGATCATTGGTAATGAAGTAAGTGGTACAGTTACTATTTATCAAGTAACTGAAAAGTAATTTAGCAATAACAGCATCAAGGGATAGCCATTGTCTCTTGATGCTTATTTGATATCTTTGACTCGTTGTTCAGTTTAACGTTGACCAACAAGCACAAAAAAAGCGACTTATTGTCGCTTTTTTGATCTCTGGTAGATGTGTACGAGATTAGTGTTCGAACATCGCAGAGATAGATTCTTCGTTGCTTAAACGACGAATTGCTTCAGCTAGCATGTTACCTAGTGTCAATTTACGCACATTTGGTAATGCTGCAATTTCTGGTGACAAAGGAATAGAGTCTGTCACGATAACTTCATCAATAACTGAATTTTTTAAGTTTTCGATCGCGTTGCCTGAAAATACTGGATGAGTTGCATAGGCAAATACTCGTTTTGCGCCGTGTTGCTTTAATGCCTCTGCCGCTTTACATAATGTACCACCGGTATCAATCATGTCATCAACCATAATACAGTCACGACCTGCTACATCACCGATGATGTGCATTACTTGTGCAACATTCGCCTGCGGACGACGTTTGTCGATAATCGCTAAATCTTTGTCATCTAATAATTTCGCGATGGCTCTAGCACGCACAACACCACCAATATCTGGTGATACAATGACGGTATCGTCGGCAATGTTAAAGCCATGTTTGCGCATGTCTTCAACTAGAATAGGGCTACCAAATACGTTATCAACTGGTACGTCGAAAAACCCTTGGATTTGTTCGGCATGTAAATCAACCGTTAAAACGCGGTCTACACCAACGCTAGACAAAAAGTCTGCGACAACTTTCGCTGTAATTGGAACACGAGCAGAACGAACACGACGGTCTTGACGGGCATAACCAAAGTATGGAATGACTGCGGTAATTCTACCGGCAGATGCACGACGCAAGGCGTCGACCATAACAATGAGTTCCATTAGGTTGTCATTACATGGTGCACAAGTAGATTGCACGATAAATACATCTGAACCACGTACGTTATCATGGATTTGGACACTAATTTCGCCGTCGCTAAAGCGACCAACTGTTGCGTTTCCAAGGTTTATGTCGAGACGTTTACTGATGACTTCTGCAAGTTCTGGGGTAGCGTTTCCAGCGAAAATCTTAATATCAGGCACGGATATTTCCTAAGGCTTTGTTGCGATACATTTTCAGAGGATAGACAAAAGTTGCCGTAACCTCCACGATATTATCCAAAAAGAACTTGATGTGTCGGCGAAATATTACAACCTTTCGCGACGAATCCAGATAACTCTTCAGGCAATTGTTGAAATACTTTTTGGGCTTGTTGTTCAGTTGCAAATTCTGCAAAAACACAAGCACCTGTCCCAGTCATACGAGACGGCGCGTATTCTAACAACCACTGCAGTGCTTTGGCAATGATTGGATACTTTTTAACGACTAAACTTTGGAAGTCATTTTTTAGATCTGTCGTGATCCCACTGTAATTTAACGTGTTATTGTCGAGTTTTGGCGTGTTTCTCGGGAGTTCAGGATGACTAAATAATTCTTTAGTATTTACATGGGCATTAGGAGTTAATACTAAATACCAAGCATTATGTACATTATAGGTACACATTTTGTCTCCGGTACCTTCAGCAATTGAACTTTTGCCACGAATAAAAATAGGGACATCGGCACCTAGTGTATTCCCTAGGGCCTCTAAATCGGCGGTGGAATGCCCTAAGTCCCATAGTGAATTGAGGGCTAACATTGTGGTTGCCGCGTTTGACGAGCCTCCACCAACGCCACCACCCATTGGCAACCGTTTATTTAATGTAATATGAACGCCTTTTTCAACCTTATTTAATGTTAAGTTAACCAGTAGATTTGCTGCTTTGAGGACCAAGTTATCGTCAGTTTCTAATGCTTTGATATTACAAGTCAGCGTAATCTTCCCACTGGCGTTTGTTTCAAAGGTCATCGTGTCGCCATAATCGATAAAATGAAACAAAGATTGCAATTCATGATAGCCGTTTTCTAGCCGACCATTAATGTGTAAAAATAGGTTCAACTTTGCCGGTGAAGGTAAGGTTAGTTTTTGATGTGTCATGGATTAACCTTGTAATGCCCAGTCTGTAATAGAGAGTTTAATACGATTATTCGGCGATTTTAGCTGTAAGCTTTTCGGTAAATCAAATTGCATCACAGAACGCCAACTTTGGTAATCAATTTGCCAAATAGCATCGCCATGAAAAACTTCAATATGTTTTAATCTGCCTTTCTCATCTAACTTTGTCTTGGTTTTAAGATTGTTTTTAGTCGATTGCTCAGTGGATTGCTGAACACCAAGGACCCAGAAACGTAATTGTGAAATAGGTAACTGATAACCCGTTAGCTGCGCAACTAATATTTCAGCGGTATGTCCATAATACGTTTTACCGTCAATAGTCAGTTCGGCTTCATCATCGTTAACAGATAATTCGAACATATTAATACCAATTAAGGTATTCAGTGAAAATTCAAAATTGTCGCCTTTTTGTTGCCAATAAAAATAGCCCGATACTTTTTCATTGTTCGTGGCAATCATCATTTTTCCACGGGCCGTCCAATGTGATAATTCTGCTGCAGTTTGCATGTCTGCGATGTTTTTTATATTGGTTTTTGGCATTAATGAGCAGGCAACCAAGATATTTACCAACAAAACTGAGGTTAAAAACTTTAGGATTAATGTATATCGGGACATTTTGAACAATGAATGGTTATTTTTCACACAACTTCCAGCTTAAAAGTGACTTAATCGACAAAATCGATTCTAACATGCTATTTCAGTCTTTTAAAAACCTTGGGTTTTTCGTAGAATTGCACGCTTTTCAATTTTCAGGGCGCTTAAAAGCCAATATATGACGGTTATTGCACTAGGTTTAAATCACAAATCGGCTTCGGTTGAGTTACGCGAGCGCTTAGCGTTTACGCCGGATAACTTACCGGACGCGCTAAAAACTGTGCAAAAAGAAGCGGGGTGTGACGAGGCTGTCATTTTATCGACATGTAACCGAACCGAAATTTATTGCTTTGGCGACGTGGCTGAACCTGAAAAAGTAATCAAATGGTTAGCTGATTTTCATCAGCTCAACCCTGCTGATCTTCAACAGCATTTATATATCCATCGTGATGTAGACGCTACTCGCCATTTAATGCGCGTCGCTAGTGGGTTAGATTCAATGGTGATTGGAGAACCCCAAATATTGGGGCAAGTGAAACAAGCTTACCAACAAGCCAAATCTGTAGGTACGATTAAAACGTATTTTGAGCGGATGTTTCAACAGTCGTTTTCCGTTGCCAAAAAAGTTCGAACGGAAACCGATATTTCAGTGAACGCCGTATCAGTAGCTTTTGCTGCGGTCACATTAGCAAAACAAGTCTTTGGCCAATTTACAGACAAACGCGTTTTGTTAGTCGGTGCCGGTGAAACTATCGAACTTGTAGCAAAACATGTTTATGAGCAAGGCGCAAAAGACATCACGGTAGCGAACCGGACGTTAAGCCGTGCAGAAGCCGTAGCTGAGCAATTCTCTGCCAAAACGTGTACCTTAAGTCAGATTTCTGAAAAAATAATGGAAGCGGACGTTGTTATCAGTTCGACTGCTAGTACGTTGCCTATTATCGGTAAAGGCATGATAGAAAATGTACTGAAAAAACGAAAACACAGACCAATGTTTCTCGTTGATTTAGCGGTACCGAGAGATATTGAGTCACAAGTTGCTGATTTAGACGATGCTTATTTGTATACCGTAGACGATTTGCAAGATATTGTAGCGAACAACATGCAGGCGAGAAGTGCAGCCGCTGAAGACGCTGAAATTATCATTAATGACAAAGCATTTATCTTTGACGATTGGTTGAGCAGTTTAGACTCAGTTGATCTAATCAAAGATTACAGAGATCAAAGTATTTCTGTCAAAGACGAATTATTAGAGCGAGCCCTTAATCAACTGCAATCTGGCAATGATGCTGAGCAGGTACTTAAAGAGTTAGCTAACAAATTAACCAATAGACTCATTCATGCGCCGACGTCAGCATTAAAAGATGCGGCAGAGAAACAAAACAATGAAGAATTGGCTATTATTAAAACCGTATTGGGGATCCAATGAAAGATTCGATAGTGAGTAAATTAGAAGGCCTCTCTGAGCGCTACGAAGAAGTAGAAGCCTTGTTGAGTGACCCAGAAGTCATTGGTAATCAAGAAAAATTTCGAGCGTTATCGAAAGAATATTCTGATCTTGAAGACATTACAAAAACATTTAAATTGTACCAAGCTGCCCGTGAAGATTTAGACGAAGCGAAAGCAATGTTAGAAGAAGACGATGCGGAAATGCGTGAAATGGCGCAGGAAGAATTAAAGTCAGCAAAAGTCAGCATTGAAAAATACGAAGATGAATTACAAATTTTAATGTTGCCTCGTGATCCAAACGACTCGAACAACTGCTTTTTAGAAATTAGAGCAGGTGCAGGTGGTGATGAAGCGGCTATTTTTGCCGGTGATTTATTTAGAATGTACAGCCGTTACGCTGAATCTAAAAAATGGCGTGTGGTACTTATGAGTACCAACGAAGGCGAACATGGCGGATTTAAAGAAGTTGTTGCCCACATCACAGGTGATAATGTTTACGGAACGATGAAATTTGAGTCTGGCGGTCACCGAGTACAACGTGTGCCAGAAACAGAATCTCAAGGTCGGGTGCATACCTCTGCATGTACTGTAGTTGTTATGCCTGAAGTTCCAGAGGCAGAAGCCATCGAAATAAATACAGCGGACTTAAAAATTGATACTTACCGTGCTTCTGGTGCCGGTGGTCAGCACGTTAATAAAACAGACTCGGCGGTACGTATTACCCATATCCCAACGGGGATTGTCGTTGAGTGTCAGGATGAACGTTCACAGCACAAAAACAAAGCCAAAGCGATGTCTGTATTGAGTGCTAGGATGCAAGCTGCGGAAGATGAAAAACGTAACGCTGAGGAAACCAGCATGCGCCGTAATTTGGTCGCCAGTGGAGACCGTTCTGAACGTGTTCGTACCTATAATTTCCCACAGGGGCGTATGTCAGAACATCGTATCAATTTAACCTTATATAAATTAAATGAAATTATGGAAGGTGATTTAGACTGTGTACTTCAGCCGTTAATGAACGAATACCAGGCGGACTTACTAGCGTCTATGGCTGATGAATAACTCCTATTTACCAAACAGTATTAAACAGCTGTTAGACAATGCAGCAAACGAATTTTCTGCATTGTCTGACTCTGCCAAGTTAGACGCAGAACTGCTGATGTGTCATGTGTTAGATTGCCAACGAATATACTTGTTCACTTGGCCCGAAAAGTTGTTAGAAACACCGCAGTGCGACCAATTTTTTTCGCTTGTCGAAGAACGAAAAACTGGGCGTCCTATCGCGCATATTGTCGGTAAACGCGCATTTTGGGATTTAGAGTTGGCGGTAAACGACTCGACGTTAATTCCAAGACCGGATACTGAAATTTTGGTCGAAAAAGTTCTGGAAATCATCGAATCTAAGGGACCAGAGCAGGGAGAAGGTCTCGACTTAGGAACTGGTACTGGCGCTATCGCATTATCATTAGCGAGTAGTTTACCTAAATGGCAATGGACTGGTGTCGACATTATACCCGAGGCCGTATTGCTAGCGCGACATAATACCAAACTGAATCAGATCCCTAATTGTCAATTTGTTGAAAGCAGTTGGTTTACCGCATTGGCTGATCAAAAATTCGACTTTATCGTTTCTAACCCACCCTATATCGACGAAAATGACCCACATCTTAATCTGGGCGATGTTAGGTTTGAACCTAAAACGGCTTTGGTTGCAAAAGGACATGGATTGGCTGACATTCGTTATATTGTCGAAAACGCTCGACGTCATTTAAAAAGAAACGGCAAACTAATTCTAGAGCATGGCTTTGAGCAAGGTGTGGAAGTACGCCACATATTACGCGACTTTAATTTTCAATATGTTGATACATTTAAAGATTTAAGTGGTAATGACCGAGTTTCAATTGGCTATTTCTGATAATTGGGTTAGGCTCATATTGTTCGCATAGCGAAGTTGAAGAACATAGAACTAGAAGGCAGCAATATGAACGATGATTTTTTATTTGCGGATGATCAGTTTGACGACGAAGAAGTCGCGACAGTAGGAAGTTGGAAGGTTTTAATTGTCGATGATGAGCCTGAAGTTCATGCCGTAACCAAATTGGCGTTAAGCGACTTTACCTTTCAAGACCGAACCCTTGAATTTATCAGCGCATACAGCGGTGAAGAGGGTAAAGAACTCATCATCAAACATCCTGACGCCGCGATTATTTTATTAGATGTGGTAATGGAAACCGACGATGCAGGGTTGCAAGTCGCTAAATTTATTCGTGAAGAAGCCAAAAACCAAAAAATTAGAATTATTCTTAGGACTGGCCAACCCGGTCAAGCTCCCGAACGCCAAGTCATTGTCAACTTCGATATAAATGACTACAAATCAAAAACAGAATTAACCGCACAAAAACTGTTTACTGTCGTTATGTCTAGCTTACGCGCTTATAGAGATATTATTGCGCTTGAACATAGTAGACAGGGATTGAAAAAAATTATTGAAGCGTCAGCTAACATTTTCTCTATCCATTCGATGGATCAGTTTATTGACGGCGTGTTACAACAATTAACTTCAGTTTTAGGTTGTGGCGAAGAAAAAGCCATGTATGTAACGAATTCATTAATGGTTAATTGTACAGAGTCAGAACACCAACAAAACTTGCGCGTTATCGCGGCTCAAGGCGATTTTGAAAACACTGTAGGCAAAAGCGTCAATGATGTTTTAGAAGATGAACTTCGCCTCGCATTTGAAGAAGCCATTACAAATAAATCGATTGTTTATCATGGTGACTATTTAGTTGCCTATTGTTCGAGTCGTTTTTCAAGCAATTCAATACTCTACATTTCGGGTTTACCAACGAACGTTGGCGTTGATGAAAAAGTATTAATCGAAATGTTTGCGCAAAATGTTCAAATTGCCTACGAAAATGTTCAATTGCAAATCGAATTAGAAGATACTCAACGTGAACTCGTTTATCGTTTAGGTGAAGCGGTTGAACAATGTTCGACGGAAACTGGAAATCATGTGCGTAGAGTCGCAAATATTAGTCATATGTTAGCTTCTAAGTCTGGCTTAAGTGTCAGTGACGCTGAACTTGTAAAAAATGCAGCACCGCTTCACGATATTGGCAAAGTAGGGATACCAGAACACATACTGCACAAAGCAGGGAAGTTAGATCCAGATGAATGGCAAATGATGCAAACGCATGCTCAAGTCGGCTACAAAATACTTGAAGGCTCTAATCGAAACATTATCAAAGCGGGCGCCATTATTGCAAAAGAGCATCACGAAAATTGGGATGGAACTGGTTATCCAGACGGTAAATCCGGCGAGGATATCCATGTGTTTGCAAGAATTGTTGCATTAGCTGATGTATATGATGCATTACGCCACAAACGTTGTTACAAAGAACAGTGGGAACCAGAAGAAACGCATAAGTTTATAATGGAGCAAAGTGGTAAAAAGTTTGATCCAAAACTTGTCAGCATATTGATGGACTCAGCGGCTGAGTTAGAGCAGTTAATGAACCTCTATCCAGACTAATTTACTGCCATTAGGTAATTACAATTACATAAGTATTAAATAGGGAAAAAAATGTATTTTGCTGTTAAACATAGTCACCTGGCTTTTGTGCTGTTAAGCGTAGTATTTTTTTATTATCGTTTTTATCGATTTAAAATTCAGAATCGACCAAAAACTCGATTCTTGGCAATCGCCCCACACATTATAGATACATTTTTGCTAATATCAGCAGTGGCTATGTGCTTTGTCATTGAACAATATCCAATCCAAACAGCCTGGTTAACGGCTAAGGTTTTGTTTGTTATCGGTTATATAGGGTTTGCCATTGTAGCGATTAAGTCGGCAAAACCAGCAAAGAGTTATAGCTTTTTGGCCGCGGCGACCGTGTGTTTATTATTTGCCGGCAAAATAGCGGCAACCAAAAGCGTATTCTAGCCTCATTACATTTATTTTTTACTCGTCTTATAAGCGGCACAGATTCGATTAGCGAATGAAAGAATCGTTAATGTGATATCTACATTGGGTTGAATTCCCTCTGTGCCGACTACATATACCCTTAGTAGTACCGTCATTATAGAGAAGTTATGTCAGCAAATTGGTTGTATCAGGCGGAATCGTCTGATGAATTGTTACAAGAAGTCCTGTTATTAGAACAAAATTGGCAATATGTTTTTTCAATCAAAGAAATTGAAGAGCAGTTAGCAGCGCATGTTGCCTATCTGAAAAATATTGATCATTCTGAACTCAATCCAACCGACAGGTTTTATGCATTGTTGGACGTGATTTTTGACGAGTTAGCGTTTTCAGGACCCGGCATGCAAACCATACCTGAAAGTTCATTGGCCAATATATCGTATTGCATAATGCACCGCACAGGCAATTACCTGAGCATGAGTGTCGTTTTAGCGTACCTATTGAAACAGCTCGGTTTTGATGCGTCAATTGCCGAAGTTGAAGAACAAATTGGACTGGTTATCAAATTGTCTAATTCTGAGTTAATTGTAGTAGACGCTTTATCTGGCGGTTGTGAGTATCTCATCTCCTCTGATGATGTGCGCGACAGTATGACAAACGAAATTGCGACGTTTGCAAAACCTATCCCGACTGATGAAATTGTCAAAATTTTATTAACCGAACAAAAAATCTTTATGCTTGAAGAAGGGTTTTTAGAAGAGGCATTAAACTGCGTCGAAACCTTAATGGAATTACTTCCTGAAGATCCTTATGAACGTCGCGACCGAGGCCTTGTATTACAGCAACTCGAATGTGACAAATGGGCCAAAGACGACTTTGATTACTTCATTAAGGCGTGTCCAAACGATCCCATGACAATGTTCTTGAAAATGCAGATGGATGATCTCCACGGTCAACTAGAAACCATCCACTAAAGTTGCGTCAATAGACGATAAAGCATCTTGGTTTTGGTGCTATTTTCTGTTTTTGTTGTTTTTAATTGCTTACACCACTTAATCCTTGAAATAAAATGTTTTTAGAGTCACTCGTTGATTAAGCATTCCTGTTTGAAAATAGTGAAATGGTATTACATATAACGTTTTGGAAAATATGTAAAAAAGTGGTATAAATTCTCCTCTGTTCGACAACTCAAAATAATGCCACTTAGAGCAATTAAAAGGTTGTCGTTTCCCTACAAAATAAAAATAATAATGAGGTTTATATGGCGACGCCATTGATCACAAATGACGCCACGGTCTTAGGTTTGTTAGCAATTATTCTGGGGTTTGTATTTTATACAAATCAAAGTGAAAACGCCTCGTGGAAAAAGTTTTACAAATACGTTCCCGCATTATTTTTGTGTTATTTCCTTCCCTCTATTTTAAACACAGCTGGCATAGTCGATGGTGCAAATTCGAGTGTTTATTATGTAGCGTCAAGATTTTTGTTACCTGCCTGCTTAGTGTTATTAACGATAAGTGTAGATTTAAAAGGGATAATAAAATTAGGACCAAAAGCACTGATCATGTTTCTTACCGGCACTCTCGGCATCGTGGTTGGGGGACCAATCGCGCTGCTAGTTGTCTCCGCACTTGTTCCAGATTTACTTGGCGTAAACCCTGAGGGGATTTGGCGAGGTATGACAACAATTGCCGGAAGTTGGATTGGCGGCGGTGCTAACCAAAGTGCGATGAAAGAAGTATTTGAACTCTCATCATATGATGTCGGTGGTGAAATTTTCTCTGCGATGGTTACGGTGGATATTTTTGTCGCTAACATGTGGATGGCCGTTTTATTAATTCTTGCTGGTAATGCCAAACGGTTTGACGAAAAAACCGGTGCTGATACCACTGCAATTAATGCATTACGGAAAAAAGTAGAAGACTTTGAGAAAAAGAATGCCCGGATGCCTATGCTGCCGGATATAATGATGATCTGTGCGATTGGCTTTGGTGTCACAGGTTTTGCTCATTTATTTGCAGACTTGATAACGCCTTGGATGATTGAAAACTTTCCGGAAGGTAAAAAACTCAGTTTTCACAGCAAATTCTTTTGGATGATTGTTTCGGCCAGCGCAATTGGCGTTTCGTTGTCCTTTACTAAACTGAAAAAAATTGAAACCGTTGGGGCCTCAAAAATCGCCAGTGCATTTTTGTATATTTTAATCGCCTCTATCGGCTTACATATGGATATAACGGCAATTGCCGATACTCCAGTATACTTTGTCATTGGCATCGTTTGGATGTTGATCCACGCAACGTTAATGTTGAGTGTAGCAAAGCTGATCAAAGCGCCATTGTTTTATATGGCGGTTGGTAGCCAAGCAAATGTTGGTGGCGCTGCGTCTGCCCCAGTAGTTGCGTCTGCGTTCCATCCGTCTTTGGCACCAGTAGGTGTTTTATTGGCTGTTTTGGGGTATGCAATTGGCACATTTGCAGCTTGGTTTTGTGGCATGATTTTACAATCAGTTGCCATCTAGACATTGTATTAAACTAATTGGAAACAGTAATGACTGAAATAAATACGCAATCTATCAATTTAAAAAACGGCATTGAAGTCGCAAACGACAAACCGTTTGTATTGTTCGGTGGCATGAATGTATTGGAATCTAGAGATTTGGCGATGAAAATTGCTGAACATTATAAAGAAGTTACCACTAAACTTGGGATCCCATATGTTTTTAAAGCGTCATTTGATAAAGCGAACCGTTCGTCTGTTTCGTCCTATCGTGGTCCGGGTCTTGAAGAAGGGCTGAAGATCTTCGAAGAAGTAAAAGCACAATTTGATTTACCAATTATCACCGATGTTCATGAACCACATCAAGCAGCGCCTGTTGCTGAAGTTGTGGATATAATTCAATTACCAGCATTTTTAGCCCGTCAAACGGACTTAGTTGTGGCGATGGCTAAAACCAATGCGGTCATTAATGTTAAAAAGCCGCAATTTTTAGCACCACACGAAATGCGTCATATCATCAACAAATTTAATGAAGCTGGTAACGACCAAGTTATTTTATGTGAACGTGGTAGTCAATTTGGTTACAACAACCTTGTTGTAGACATGTTGGGAATGGACGACATGAAACGTTTAGCGCCTGTTATTTTTGATGCGACACACGCGCTTCAACGCCCTGGTGGACGTGCCGATTCAGCGGATGGCAGACGAGCACAAGCAGCAGAGCTAGCTCGTTCTGGTATGGCGTTAGGTATTGCAGGGTTATTTATTGAAGCGCATCCAAATCCAAATGAAGCAAAATGCGACGGACCTTGTGCATTACCGCTAAATAAACTGGAAGGGTACTTGTCTCAAATGAAGCAAATAGACGATCTTGTAAAGTCATTTGCCCCATTGGATACAGCAGCTAACTAATATCAATAGCGTCAGTAAGCTCCCCAATTTTAAGTTTACTGACGCTTTTTAAATATACTTTTCATTTAAAAATAAATACTTAACCACGATAAATTCAATGCTTGTTTTTCCCTTTAATTACTATGTAATTAAAATCACTGTAATAATCTAATGAGTGCAAATGCTCGCCACAATAAATATAAGTTTTAGGGTGTTTAACATTTCGCTTCAACACGTCAGATGACTAATTAACTTCCGGTATCTAAAGTTATTTTGAGTTTAATTGTCTTTATTTTTCGAAAAGGTTGCACTTTGGGTTCGCCAGGCGAATAATAACCATAAGATATAATTAAGAATTCGAGTTGTATATGACGAGTGTTGTAATTTCAGGTTCTGGCCTATTTGTGCCTCCTTATAAAGTGTCTAATCAAGAGTTAGTAGATGTATTAAATGCATTTTCAGAGAAGTTTAATAGCGAAAATGCCGTTGAAATTGCAGCTGGAACTGTTGAAGCCAAAAAAACATCCAGTGTAGAATTTATAGAAAAAGCTTCAGGCATTAAATCACGTTATATGATGTGTAAAGACGGTGTTACTGACATTAATGTTATGCACCCAAAGCTTGTGAAGAATGATGTCGATACACCGCCTGAAATGGTTTTGATGGCGGTTGAAGCTGCCAAAGAAGCATTAAAAGACGCAAACAAAAATGCCGAAGATATCGACTTAGTCATTTTAGGTTCGTCAAATATGCAGCGCTCATACCCATCTATGGCAGTCGAAGTGCAAAGTATTCTAGGGGCTCAAGGATTTGGTTTTGATATGAACGTTGCTTGTTCTACGGCAACGTTTGCGCTTATTAATGCGGTAAATGCGATTAAAAGTGGTTCTGCAAAAACGGTTCTGATCGTAAATCCGGAGTTCACTACGCCACAATTAGACTATTCTAACCGTGATAGCCATTTTATATTTGGTGATGTTGCAACTGCATTAATCATCGAATCGACAGAGACTGCAACGTCAGACAATCAATTTAAGATCATTAACACCAGTCAAGTTACTAAGTTCTCAAATAACATCCGCTGTAACCATAGTTATGTGGACCATTGTTACGAATCTTTGCCTGCCGACAATAGTTTCTTTTTTCAAGAAGGCCGAAAGGTATTCAAGGAGTTATTGCCAATGGTGACCACAGTGATTACTGAGCATTTAGGAAAAAACAATTGGCCAGTTACAGATGTAAAGCGTATGTGGCTGCATCAAGCTAATATAAATATGAATTTGTTTGCGGCTAAAAAGTTATTAGGCCGTGAACCTGAGTTTTTAGATGCGCCGTTAATTTTAGATGAATTTGCGAATACAGCGTCAGCGGGCTCTATTGTTGCGTTTCATAAATACAAAGATGATTTTACCTCTGGAGATAAAGGGATTTTGTGCAGTTTTGGTGCCGGATACAGTGTGGGTTGCATTAGTTTAGAGAAAATCTAATCAAATTGTTTTTATATTGTTTTTAATTAGTTATGTATTAGTTTAAAAAGTTTGAATGATTTCTTGACTTTTTACTCTAATTTTTTGTTTAATACACGCGTTCCAGCAGGTTTGGAACAGGTTGTTGGTTAAGTTATTAACCGACAACACCAGAAGAGGCGCGTTGGTCAGGCAGTTAACTGAAGAGATCTCAATCTCGAGGCAAGTTAATGATGGGGCACAACGCCGAGAAAGCACTTAGTTGAGAATAAGTGATTTCGGCTCGCAAGGTTGAATCCTTGCAGTTGTCACCTGGATATTTAATAAACAATGTTTATTAAGGTGGAGAGCTTCTGGCATGTAAAGACGTCTTACTTTGTAAGTCCTACCTAAATATGCCTTGTTCTTCTTAATAAATTGATTTCTATAAATTTTATTAAGGAAGACTGAATGTCTAACTCATTACAATCTTTAACTGTTGCCAAATTTGGTGGCACAAGTGTCGCAAATTTTGAAGCGATGAGCCGTTGCGCTCAAATTATTTTGGATAATAACGATATCCGTCTTGTTGCCGTTTCAGCATCCGCTGGCGTAACTAACCTTTTGGTTAAACTTGGCAATGAGAGTCTAAGCGCAAATGAGCGCGAAAGCGTTTTGCAACAGATCAGAAATATACAAAATTCAATTCTAAATGACTTGGGTCGCCCGCAAGATTTAGAACAAGTTATCGAACAACTGTTGGGGCAACTTGCTGAAGTTGCAGCGCAGGACGACGTATTAACCTCTACTAAATTGAAAGATGAAATTTTGTCTTTTGGTGAAAGAATGTCGAGTCAGTTATTTGCAGCGGTAATGAACAAGGTTGCAAACGCCGATGTAGCAACGTCATTTGACGGTCGCCAGGTTCTTAAAACTGACAGTACATTTGGCAAAGCAGAACCAAATCTTGCCGTTACTAAACAACATGCTACGGATGTTTTGGTACCACTATTGAAAGAAAAAGTTGTTATAACTCAAGGGTTTATTGGTCAAGACAGTTTTGGCAATACAACTACGCTAGGACGTGGTGGTTCGGATTACAGCGCTGCATTATTTGCAGAAGCGGTTGACGCCTTTGCATTGCAAATTTGGACAGACGTAACGGGGATTTATACTACTGACCCACGTATCACTGACAAAGCTCGACCAATCGGTGAGATTAGCTTTAATGAAGCGGCTGAGATGGCCACGTTTGGTGCTAAGATTTTACATCCAGCGACGTTAATACCAGCAATTCGAAGTGGCGTGAAAGTGTTTGTTGGTTCTAGCTTAGAGCCAAATGCCGGTGGCACTTGGATTTCGAAAGAAGTCAGTCATAAACCGGCATTTCGTGCTGTAGCACTTAGAAAAGATCAAACATTGATTACGGTAACAAGTCCTGAAATGTTACATGCAACGGGGTTCTTGGCGCGCGTATTTGCGATTTTAGCAAAACACAAGCTATCAATTGATTTGATCACAACGTCTGAAATTTCTGTCGCATTAACAATTGATAACCCACCTAATACACCGATGGCTGATTTAACAGACGCTTGTATTCGTGACCTTAAAGATTTCTGTTCAGTGAAGGTCGAGTCTGACTTGGCACTTGTTGCGGTTATTGGTAATCACATCCACAGTGGCCAAGATGGCACAGGCCGTATTAGCAGTATATTTAGAACAGTTGAAAACGATCAATTGCGTTTGATTTGTCATGGTGCCTCGCAACATAATGTGTGCTTCTTAGTAGAACAAGCATCCGCAGAAAACATTGTTCGTAGAATACACGACGATCTTTTTGCTGCGTAATAAAGGCTAGATGTTGTAATCACCTAATGATAAAAATTGAAAAGCAATTGCTTACCTTAAATCAGGATATCGCCGGTCAAGAGATTGGCATTCCTGTTTATCGGTTAAGCCCAGAAACTGCTGAAGCACAACGTACTGTGTATATTCAAAGTGCAGTGCACGCGGCTGAAATGCAGGGCAGTGCGGTCATTCTAAAGTTAATTCAAAAACTGCAGGAGTGTCATCTCAATGCTAATTTTGTCCTCGTTCCAAATTGCAATCCGTTTGGACGCACACAACGAGCAGGCGAATATTTGCAAGGCCGGTTTGACGCAACGAATGGTAATAATTGGAATCGTTTTTATCATTACGATGAGCAGCAAATAGAAGCGTTTTTTTCCACATTAGATTTACCTAAGATTACTGAAGCGTTTGCACAGCAAGGCTCTAAAAATGCAATGGAAGACGACATTGTGTTTAAATTACGATTGTTCTTAAAACAACAACTCGAAAATAAACTTGAGTCCCAATGGGGCGTAAACACCGCCCAATACTTAAATTCAACGTTGCAAAATATGGCGATTGAAGCGGATCTTGTATTAGATTTACATACGGGTCCATCTTCTACTCGACATATCTATAGCCCTAATTTTCTCGCAGAGCAGGCAACTCAATTTCAAATTGAAACCGTTATTTCAATTCCAGAAAAGTTTGCCGGTGCACTCGACGAAGCCAGTTTTACTCCATTAGTAAAATTGGCAGAACTCTTTGCGAAACAGGGCTTAACATTTGAGTATAGGGTACAAGCTTATACCGTTGAACTTGGTTCACAGGAAAACATCTGTCTTGAACAGGCTAAAATGGACGCAGACGGTATATTAAACTATTTGCAGACTCATCAGTTTATCGATGGCTTTAAACCGTTACCGGCAAAAGATGTTACGATTACTGACTTAAGCCAATACCGTACATTGTTTTCAAAATACGCTGGCATGGTTGAATATTTGGCCAAACCCGGGCAAATTGTGCAAAAAGGACAAGTATTGGCAAGAGTGTTAAATTCACTCGAGTTTGATACGCAGGAAGCAATTAAAGAAATCGTTTCTCCCGTTAGCGGTATTGTTATCTTGCATTACCCCTCAGCTGCGGTGCAAATTGGCACTCAATTATTTAAAATTGCCGCACAATAAGTTTTTGTTTTATATCCCAAAACCATGTTTTTGCTTTATAGTTCATTAATTAGAATGATCATATTTGCTTTACCTAAGTAACTATCCACAAAGGTTTAAGGATAAAAATGAAGTTGCCAATTTATATTGTAGACGCATTTACCAACACACAGTTTAAAGGTAATTCTGCAGCCGTCGTATTGTTAGATACTTGGCTCGATGACGGTGTAATGCAGTCAATCGCAATCGAGAATAATCTGTCTGAAACCGCTTTTATTTCGATAAAGGGGCATAATGCTTACGATATTCGGTGGTTTTCTCCTATTACTGAAATCGACTTTTGTGGTCATGCAACATTAGCCGCGTCATTTGTATTATTTGAGTATTACCAAGTAACAGGTGAAATACAATTTAGTACAGATAAAGTTGGAGACTTGTTTATATCTAGACAACCTACTGGTTTTATCGAAATGAAATTTCCTAATCAAGAGCCAGAACCAGTATTAGATATTCCATCAGAATTACTTGCAGGTTTAAGCAAGAAACCAATTGAAGTATTAAAAAATAGGCAGGCTTATTTTGCTATTTTTGAAACAGAAGAAGATGTGACTTCGTTGCAGTATGAGTCAGAAGCGTTAAAATCCTTGGCACCATTGGATGTTGTTGTAACCGCAACAGGCGACAAATATGACTTTGTCTCACGCTATTTTTGGCCTGCGAATGGTGGTGATGAAGACCCTGTAACCGGATCCATTCATTCTGGTTTAACACCATATTGGTCTAAAAAATTAAACAAAACTGAGTTAAAAGCTTACCAAGCCTCTTTTAGAGGGGGTGAACTGTTTTGTTCTATTGTTGGTGAGCAAGTTTTAGTTTCAGGACAGGCCGTTGTATATCTGACAGGGACAATCGACATCTAAGACGATTATAGAACGCTCGTATGAGAGGTCTATAATCGAATCTTCAATTTCACCAGATTAGGCGAGATGACATTGGCTAGAAGTTTTCTTCACATTGCGGACGGATAACAAGTTCGTGAGGTTGCACATTTTCAGGCATATCAATGACATGTTTTATCGCGACGGCTACATCGTAAGGGGATAGGTATTGAGGTCGGCTAGTTTCTCTAAAATCGGTATCGACACCGCCTGGGTAAATTGAACTCACTTTAATATTATTTTCCCTGAGTTCTTTGCGCATTATTTTGGTATAAGAATCAAATGCCGCTTTACTCGCAGAATAGCCCGCAATTCCGGGGTTTGAGAATAGACATGTCGTTGACATTACGTTAATGACAAAACCTTGTTGTCGCGCAATCATATCTGACAATACGGACTGCATAAATTGGATTGGTGCATAACAATTTATTTTCATCATCCAATCTAATTCGTTAATGGGTAATTCGTGACCCGCACCTCGAGCCGAGTTTAGCCCTGCACAATTAATTAGGACATCAATGGCGCCTGAATGCTCAATTGAGTTAACACAGAAATCATTTACCGCCTCAAAATCACTTACACAAAAGCTTGCGTGATTTGCTGCTGGTAATTCCAATTGGGTTAGCGTCGATGCAAGTTTTTGCTTCGAGCGACCACAAAGACTTAAGGTATGACCATCTTTTGATAATAAAATAGATAGGGCTTTGCCTATTCCAGAAGATGCGCCTGTAATTAATATATGCATGTAGAATTCACTTTGAATGTTGTGCCTTATTTTGGCATTTTCGTTAACTTAAACATGGACCAATAGGGTAATGACATCTGCACCCGATAAGTTGGTTAAACGTTTACATCGGTAGCACGGTATCTCACTCAGCGTCATACTGCAATATAGAACAAAACTATAAACTGTTAATACAGGGGCGATTCGCTTTTAAATCGTTAATATTACTAATGGTGATTGATGCAATTTGCTCCAAAGCTTCTGCTGTAAAGAAACCTTGATGTCCGGTTATTAATACATTTGGAAAGGTTAAAAGGCGTTGAAAAGTGTCGTCTTGAAGGATATCAAAACTGTGATCTTCAAAAAACAATTCGCTTTCTTGTTCATAAACATCTAGTGCAAGATACCCAATTTTTTTATTTTTAAGATGTTTAATCACACTTTGAGTATCGATTAATGCTCCGCGACTGGTATTAATTAACATGACATTTTGTTTCATCTTTTCCAGTGCTTGGTCGTTAATGAGGTGATGTGTTGTTGGCGATAAAGGGCAGTGCAAGCTGATTATGTCTGATTGATTATAGAGAACATCAATTGAGACATATTCACCGCCAAGCGCTTTAAATTCCTCGGATTGATTTGGATCATAGGCAATTACATTCGCTTTAAATCCTCTAAGGATTTGGGTCGTAGCGACGCCAATTTTACCTGTGCCAATAATTCCCACTGTTTTACCACTAAGGTTAAAACCCATCAATCCAGTTAGGCTAAAGTTATTATCTTTTATTCGATTATAGGCCTTATGCAGCTTTCTATTTAAGGTTAACAACAATGCAATTGTATGTTCAGCGACAGCTTCTGGGCTGTAGGCTGGGACACGAGCGACGGACATTTCTAGTTCTTTAGCTGCAGACAAATCAACGTTATTAAAACCGGCGCATCTCAATACGATCTTATTGATCCCCATATTTTTCAATTGCGTTAAAACTTCACGATTGAGAATATCATTTACAAAAACACAGACTGCATCAACGCCTTGTGCCATTAGTACAGAAGCTTCAGTCAATCGAGTTTCAAAAAATTGAAATTCAATGTCATCTGTTGTGCACTGCAATAAACTTTGGTTATCGTAAGGTTTACTGCTGAATACTGCGACTGTAAATTTTGACATAATAGGTTTATCCTGAGCACATAGAGTGAATATAAACACCGTAACGTAAATAGTAGTGTTGTTAATAGATTTAAATCAATAAAGTCAGGAATAATGACTTTTTCACAGGAATTGTTTTATGAAAATATGTTTTATCGGTTTGGGCGTCATGGGATTTCCAATGGCTGGACATTTGTTAAATGCAGGTCACGATGTCACTGTCTATAACCGTACCGCCAGCAAGGCCCAATTATGGGTAGAGCAATACGGTGGCAATATGGCCTTAACGCCGGCAACTGCCGCAGAAGATTGTGAAATAGCGTTTGTATGTGTTGGCAACGACGATGACTTAAGATCGGTCATATATGGTGACAACGGTGTATTAGCCGGATTAGCCAAAGGCTCGTTAATCGTCGATCACACCACAACGTCAGCTGAAGTTGCTCGAGAAGTTAATGCCAAAGCCAACGAACACGGCATTAGGTTTATAGATGCCCCTGTTTCAGGTGGTCAAGCAGGTGCTGAAAACGGCGTGCTTACGGTTATGATTGGTGGGGCACAGGCGGATTACGATTTTGCAGCATCCGTAATAGATAGTTTTGCTAAATTCTCTAAACGACTAGGTGAGGTTGGCGCCGGTCAATTGACTAAGATGGTTAATCAAATTTGTATTGCAGGTGTTGTGCAAGGACTTGCTGAAGGGCTTCATTTTGCTCGGAGCGCTGGATTAGATGGCGTTGAAGTTATCGAAGCAATATCTCAAGGTGCCGCTGGCAGTTGGCAAATGGACAACCGTCATAAAACAATGTGGCAAGGAGAATATGAACATGGTTTTGCCGTTGACTGGATGCGCAAGGATTTGGGTTTTGCCCTAAGTGAAGCCCGTAAAAATGGCAGTCATTTGCCACTAACAGCGCTTGTTGATCAGTTTTATAGCGAAGTGCAAGCCATAGGTGGTGAACGTTGGGATACGTCGAGTCTGTTAGCTAAATTAGAAAAAAGTCGCAAGTAACAACACAATCAACAAAACGATTGTGATCAATTAAAATACTGATAATCGGACTTCAGAATTTTATTTGGTCACATTTTGTTTGCTTGTTGAACATCTGGTGGCTAACAATAACGCAACTAAATGTTTGGTCGTTAAAATTTTCATTTACATGCCTGTAACCAATAAGGCCAACTGTTAGTCCTAGCGAATAAAGTTATCTAAAATAATCCCTGTAGCCATTGCAACATTGAGTGATTCTGCAAAACCAAAACGTGGAATAGTTATTGGTTTGTTAATGTACGCGGCAACCTCTCTACTAATTCCGTGTGACTCACTGCCCATTACGATAATTGCTTCATTTGAAAGTGTCGCTTGATGTAAGTTTTCACCTTCTAAAAATGCACCATAAACAGGCCGATTTGTTGTAGGTAATATCTCGGCTAAATTAGCGAAGACAATTTCAACGCGAGTAAAGCTGCCCATGGTTGCGCTTATAGCCTTTGGATTATAAGGGTCAGCACAATTTGTCCCTAATACGACTTGTTGTATTCCATACCAATCAGCAACTCGAATAATCGTCCCTAAATTACCTGGATCTGAGACACCATCCAATGCAATGGTTAAACCACGGTCTTGAAAAGATACATTGGGGGGCGTCGTAACGATGGCGATAACGGTATTGTTAGCAGCTAATGTACTTATTTTAGATAACGTCACCTCGTCAGTAACGGTAACCTGCAAACCTCTAATTTGTGTTTCATGCGGACTTACGAATGAGTCTGTGGCAAAAATTTGATCAACTTTGAGCGTTGATTGCAATAATTCTAGGACATTCTTTTCCCCCTGCACAAGGAACTGTCCTAGACTTTTTCTGAATTTTTTTTGACCTAACGAACGTGCTAATTTCATCTGATTTTTAGAAAGCATAAATCTCTTATGAGTAACAGGGAGCTAATGCGCCATTATACCCATTAAAAATAAACTGATGAAACCTATATTAATTTAATAACCTTCCTCAATATTAAGTTTTGCTTAACGTAAAACTGCCGATTTTGGCAAATAGAATCGATCTGTAAATTAGCTGTATTTTTTCCAATACATGACATAAGGCGCAATGCCAATAAGTAGGCCGTTCTATGTGATCTGCTTTAGTTTGTAAACAAATTCGTACGTCAAATGGGGAATGATTTTGTGCATATTATTGCAGCTGTTTATCAGTTGTGATTTTCTTGATGTTATGTGTGTCAATATAGTATCCAAATGTATAGAAAACTCGAAAAATTAGAATTAGAAAAAGAGTATTCCCCTAGTAGTTGCATTGAAGATATTCAAGTGTATATAGCCCGCTACGCGGAAAGAAGTGCGCAGGCACTTTGGTGGGCGAGGGAAACACAAAGTGTGTTAGAAAACTTGCCTTACGGTTCTTCAGATGCTGAAAAACTCGACTTATTTGTGCCGCATTGTGATGTTACAAACAGTAAAACACTTTATATCTACCTCCATGGGGGAGTTTGGCAAGAGTTAGATAAATCAGTCTCTGGGTTTGCGGCTACGAATTTTCAGCAACATGGCGACTATTTTGCGGTGATTAACTATGCACTGCTACCCGATGTTAATTTGGCTGAAATTATCGAGCAAAATCGTCGAGCAATAGCTTATCTTTATGAAAATGCTTCCTCTTTTGGCTTTGATCCAAAAAGGATCGTACTCATAGGTAGCTCAGGTGGAGCACATATTGCAGCGATGATGTGTGCGACTCATTGGCCTAAATGGCGTTCGGATAATGACATCAAAATTTCGCTTCCTAAAAATTTGGTTAAAGGGGTTGTTGCAATTAGCGGTATTTACGACATAGAGCCAATTACAAATACCGATATTAATGACGTTCTACGTCTTCCTGAGGATCAAATTGCTGTCTATAGCCCGATTAGACTTAAGTTTAAAAATAATTGCCCTTTTGTTATCGCCTTTGGCAACAATGAAACGTCTGAGTTTAAACGACAGTCGAAGGAGTTTGCTGCTCACCTAGAACAACAATGTATTGTAAATAGCGTTCTAGAGATCGAGTCTCGTAATCATTTTGACGTGGTTTTAGATTTGGCTAATGTTGACAGCCAGCTGTTTAAATTGAGCCGAGGTTTTGAGTTTTAGACGCTATTTATGCAATAAATAGCGTCTAAATATGGCGCCTACAAATGGTGCTTGGAATAAGTTAAAACTCGTGCTCATATGCTAATGAAGCAACTTTGTTTTTATTATGATTATCCCTAAATTGAGTTGGGGTAACATCAAAATGCTTTTTAAATATTGCATACATATACTGCAATGATGGGTAACCACAAATACACGCGACTTCCTTCGTTGGTACACTTGTTTCTTTTAACATTTTACATGCTCTGGCGAGTTTTTCATTGTGTAACTCAGTGTGGATGCTGTGTCCACGCTCCGCAACAAATCGATTTTCTAAATTACTTCTCGAAATCCCAACGTAATCAGTGACCTGATCAACTTTAATACCGCGACAAGCGTTTTGGCGAATAAACTGCATCGCTTGAATAACATGCGGGTCATTTAATGCTTTAAAATCTGATGATTGACGCTCGGCAACCCCTGTTGGAGGTACCTTTATAATGTTGTTTTTAATTTCGATACCATCTAATTTTCGGTGTAAAAACTTAGCGGCTTTATAACCCATTTCAAAGCAACCTTGAGTTACTGAACTCAAACTGATCCTACTTAAGTACCGGGCAATATCGTCGTTATCGATACCTACTATTGATATTTGATCTGGTACTGCGATACCTAAATGATCACAGGCCTGCAACAAGTGACGAGCACGGCTATCAGTAACCGCAACGATACCAATGGGTTTAGGCAAACTTTGGATCCAATCAGCAAGTCGATTCATAGAATACTGCCATGTATCTGGGCTAGTGTTGTGACCAAGATAAACCTGGCAGTTATATCCATCTTGTTTTGTTAACTCGGAAATTGCTTTTTCTCGTTCCTCAGACCAACGGTGATCTTTATCATGTGGCAATCCATAATATGCAAATTGCTCTAGTCCTTTTTGTTTGAGGTGATTGTACGCTGCGTCAACGACAGCTAAGTTGTCAGTGGCTACATAGGGGCCAGAAGGATAGTCATTTTTATCTTGATAAGAACCTCCAATACCGATAACAGGGACTGTTAAATCAGCTAATGCAGTACGAATTTCGGCGTCGTCAAAATCTGCAATAATTCCGTCACCAGCCCAGTCATTGATATTTTCTAGGCGGGTTAGAAAGTCTTCTTCTAAGTAGATATCCCAGTCAACTTTAGAGGTTTGTAAATAGTGGCCAATACCTTCAATAACTTGACGGTCGTACACTTTATTTGCGTTAAACAACAAGGTAATACTGTGCCTTGATTGAAACATGATTGCTCTCCTCACGAATTATCATAATCCGTACCTGTTTGATTTATGTTTTTTATTATTGTCAAACTTACAATAAGGGTATTCGTAACGTTAATAAAGCGATTTGGCGAAAATGTAAACGTGCTTATGAAATTTCGTAATTGTGCGAAGAGACGAATTTTAAAACCATAGGCGCAACTTAAATTGGTGTTTGCGATATACAAAGAAGTGTAAACATCAAAATCAAAAAGGCGAACGTATGTTTTTGGGAATCGATCTTGGTACGTCAAGTATCAAATTAGTCATAATGAACACGGCAGGCGAAATAGTAGACTCGGCTTCTAGTGAATTTTCAGTATCAAGACCAAAACCCCTTTGGTCTGAGCAAGCTCCGTCAGATTGGTGGACAGGACTTGAACATTGTTTTGATCAACTTTCGGCAAAGCAATCGTTGAGCAATATTTTGTCTATTGGACTTTCTGGACAAATGCATGGAGCGACATTGTTAGATAAGAACAATGACATAATTAGACCTGCAATTCTTTGGAATGATGGGCGTTGTGAACAGGAGTGTCTTGATATTGAAGCAACTGTTCCAAACGCGAGAGAAATAACCGGCAATATCGTTATGCCTGGGTTCACCGCGCCAAAACTATTATGGGTTAAAAATCACGAGCCTGAAAATTTTGCCAAAGTCGAAAAAGTCCTTTTGCCTAAAGACTATTTACGTTTTTTATTAACCGGCGTATTTGCCAGTGATATGTCAGATTCGGCAGGCACTTGTTGGCTAGATGTCGGCAAGCGATGCTGGGATGACGCTATGTTAGCCGCTTGCGGTTTGACACAAACGCAAATGCCGGAATTGTTTGAAGGAAGTGAAATTACAGGCCATTTAAATCCTGAATTAGCGAAACGTTGGGGATTAAATTCTGTCCCTGTCGTTGCTGGGGCTGGTGACAATGCGGCAGGTGCTATTGGACTTGGTATCGTCAATCCTGGTCAGGCGATGATTTCGCTAGGAACATCTGGCGTTTATTTTGCTGCTGCAGACGGATTCCACATGAACGCAGATTCTGCGGTACATAGCTTTTGTCACGCATTACCCAATTCTTGGCATTTGATGTCCGTTACGTTAAGTGCGGCGAGTTGTTTGCAGTGGTTTGCAGACAATATTGCCCGTAAATCAGTTGTTGAGTTGTTGGATAACATGCAAAAAACTGAGTTTGATAAAACAACGTCATGTGTATTTTTACCTTACCTCGCTGGTGAGCGAACGCCCCACAACAACCCACATGCACAGGGAAGCTTTTTTGGCATAACAGGTGAAACAAGCCAAGAAGAAATGACCTATGCCGTATTGGAAGGGGTCGCGCTTGCAATCGCTGATGGTGCAGACGCGTTACATTCAACCGGATTAATTCCTGACGATATTACATTAATTGGTGGCGGAGCTAAGAGCCCGTATTGGCGTCAAATGGTAGCTGATGTATTAGGTCGTCCAGTGAGCTTTAGAACGGGTGGCGAAGTTGGTCCTGCACTTGGTGCTGCACGTTTGGCACAACTTGGAGTTGAAACAGATAAAGCACTCAGTGATATCTGCCCTGTGCCGCCAATGGTTGAGTTGCACAAGCCAAACTTAGCGCAACATGAACATTTTAAACAACGACAAGTTAAGTTTAGAAAATTATATAACGCGCTAGTCCCACTTTTTTAAACCTCGAATAAGCTAAATCATAACCTTGGTTAGTAACTGAGGTTATGTCTTAGCTGAATCAATCTAGCCTAAATATCTGGTTTCAATTCATTAAAACTAGAAAAAGAACGAAATAAAACCAAACCACTAAAAAGCGAAAGTCCGCTTTTAAAAAACATAATTGTTGAAGCACACTTTCTTGGCGATGATGGCGACATCATAAGTTAAGGTGCTTTTTGCACATGAGCAGGAGAAGTCTTAGATGACTCAATATTTCAAAGATATCGAAAAAATAAAGTTTGAAGGTACTGACAGTGATAATCCACTAGCGTTCCATCATTACAATGCCGAAGAAGTTATCTTGGGTAAAACAATGGCAGAACATCTAAGATTTGGTGCATGTTATTGGCATAACTTTTGTTGGGACGGCGCGGACGTTTTTGGTCAAGGCACGTTTAATCGTCCTTGGTTACAAGCTGGTGACGCAATGACCCGAGCAAAAGAAAAAGCGGATGTCGCATTTGAGTTTTTCTCAAAATTAGGTGTGCCGTATTATAGTTTCCACGACATTGATGTTGCTCCAGAAGGAAATAGCATTAAAGAATATGTTAATAACTTTGCAGAAATGACAGACGTTCTTGAACAAAAACAAGAAGAAACTGGCATGAAGTTATTGTGGGGCACGGCAAATGCGTTTAGTAACGCACGTTATGCCGCTGGTGCATCAACTAATCCAAACCCAGAAGTTTTTGCTTATGCAGCAACGCAAGTTTGCAATGCGATGAACGCGACTAAACGTCTTGGCGGTTCAAACTACGTATTGTGGGGCGGTCGTGAAGGTTACGAAACGTTACTTAATACTGATTTGCGTCAAGAGCGTGAACAAATGGGTCGTTTCATGCAAATGGTTGTTGAGCACAAGCATAAGATTGGCTTTAAAGGCACATTACTTATTGAACCAAAACCACAAGAACCTACTAAACATCAGTATGATTATGATACTGCAACCGTTTATGGTTTCTTAAAACAGTTTGGTTTGGAAGATGAAATTAAAGTTAACATTGAAGTAAATCATGCGACGTTAGCAGGGCACTCATTCCAGCATGAAATCGCAACGGCAATTTCATTAGGTTTATTTGGTTCTATCGATGCTAACCGCGGAGATGCTCAAAATGGTTGGGATACTGATCAGTTCCCTATAGACGTACCAGAATTAACTATGGTTATGTGTGACATTTTGAAAGCGGGTGGCTTTAAAACGGGTGGTTTCTTGTTTGATACTAAACTACGTCGTCAATCTAGCGACCCAAGTGACTTGTTTATTGGTCATATTGGTGGCATGGATCACCTTGCATTAGCCCTGAAAAAAGGTGCTCAAATGTTAGAAAAGAACTTCCTGTCTGAAGCGGTTGCGAATCGCTATAAAGGGTGGAGCGGTGATTTAGGTAAAGGCATTACGTCTGGTGACTTCACGTTAGAATCGTTGGCAAACCATACAGTGACTAATAATCTTTCTCCTCGCCATCAAAGTGGCAAGCAAGAACTATTAGAAAATCAAGTGAACCGAGTACTATTCGGTTAATCAAATGATTTGTCTTCGAATGCCAGCAGCACTTGTTGGCATTCAATTTTCAGACTTCTTCTACCTTCTGCAAAATTTAACTTTTAATTATTTTTCTCAACTTTAATAATAGCGGTTTTTATTCAATTCTATTTAGTTCATAATGAATAAATGATAGCGCTTACATTCTTGTTGGCGTGGCTAATATAAACAACAGAGAATAATAAAAAATGCCAATATCACGAGTCATGTTTTACACAATCTGTGTGTCATTAGGTGGGTTTATTTTTGGTTTTGACGCCTCTGTAATATCAGGCGCAATCCAATATATTGTTGAAGAGTTTAATCTCTCTCCAATTGAACTCGGGTTTGTTGTTAGTGCTCCAACATTAGGCGCTACAGCGGCAATATTAGTCGCGGGTCCCCTGGCCGATAAGTTTGGCCGACGAAATTTGCTTCGAGTTATTGCCTTGCTCTATTTAGTATCCGCTGTTTTTTCTGCATTGGCGACTAGTTATTGGATGTTGGTCATTGCCCGATTTGTTGGGGGGTTAGCTTTCTGTTCCCTAATGGTTGCTCCTATGTATATCGCCGAGATTTCACCTGCCGCTAAGCGAGGTAAGATGGTTTCTGTGAACCAACTCAATATCGTTATTGGTTTCTCTGCAGCTTATTTTGCCAATTACTACTTGTTTCAAGCGAGTCAAACTACTTCTTCATTTACTGAGATGATTGGACTGCAGGACAATATCTGGCGCTGGATGTTAGGGCTAGAAATTATACCTGCGATAATTTGGCTAGGACTATTGTATTTGATCCCAAAAAGCCCACGATGGTTGTTGTTAAAAAATAATAAAGATGACGCAAAACACGTACTGACGACATTACGAGATAAAAACTCGGTCGCTGAAATAGAGTTAGAGATTGGCCAGATTGAAGATTCAGCAAAGGAAAAGTCCACCGGTCTGCTAACAAGTTTACAATCCTTGTTTAGCTCTAAATTGAGATTAGCTCTGAGCATCGGACTTATTGTTGGTATCGCACAGCAAATAACAGGGATTAATGCGATATTCTTTTACGCCCCGAGCATATTTGAACAGAGCGGTGTCGGCACAGATGCTGCGTTTGCTCAGGCAATATTTGTTGGGTTAATAAATGTCGTCTTTACCGTATTGGCAATGTATTTTATCGACAAGCTGGGCCGTAAACCTTTGTTAATTATTGGCCTTGCAGGCGTATTCGTGTCGATGACGTTGTGTTCGTATGGTTTTAATCAAGCGACCTATAAACTATCTGCAATCGACTACCAACAGGTTGTTACCACTCATAATGAGTTACCACAGGCGCAACTAGTCGATTTGAGAAATGTTGTTGATATCACATTTGAATCTGATGTGGTTTTTAAACAACAAATTAAGCAATACTTGGATGACAATACGTATAACAAATTACAAAGTGAGTTACTTGCTGTCTCAACAGACATGAATGCTGGATTGGTCTTATTTGGTATATTAGCGTTTGTCGCTTCTTTTGCATTCTCTTTAGGGCCAGTGATGTGGGTGTTGTTTTCTGAGATATTTCCAAATCACTTACGTGGCGTGGCGATTTCGTTTGTCAGTGTGATAAATAGTGTTGTTAGCTTTGTCGTTACTTTAGTATTCCCGATAGAGCTTGAGTCTTTAGGTGCTTCAATGACCTTTTTACTCTACGGATTATTTGCGTTACTCAGCTTAATCTTTGTTGTTAAACTCTTCCCAGAGACCAAAGGAAAAACATTAGAACAACTGGAAGTGGAATTTAACCAAGGTTAACTTCGCATCATTTAAAAATGGTTGGTCACTGCCTGCCAGTGGCCGGTCTTCTGGTTCTATGGGCCATATTTTTATATTTCATTTCGTAAACTATGTGCTGGCGTCCTCAGGCCATTTAATTTACGACATTATGTTTAAATTACATTCTACTTCACCTACTGCTTTTCACCGCTACAGCGGAGTTTAATTTATCCATTTGGGTGTCAAATGGCTAAATTACTATGAGAAAATAATGTCTGGTTGCGTTGTTTGACCTTTAATTTTATTCAACAATAAGTAATCAATACCAATCTTTTTGTTAAGTATACTTGACTTTAGTTGTTTTGCTGTTACTTTATGTAAAGTGTGTTTTACTTTATGACAAGCGGAGGTTACAAATGAGTGAACAAAACAATAATTGGAAACAGCAAAATATTAACAATACAAAGCGACTAGCAGCTTGGACGTTTGCCTGGTTAATCACAATGGCGATTGCTAGTTTTGGTCCGGTGTTTATCTGGGATGGCAATACAACAATGAGTTCAATATCTGTGGCAATTAACTTACTTGTTGGTATTGGCATGATTTGGGCTAATAAAAAACATCTGGCTGGTCTGGATGAGATGCAGCAAAAGGTACAACTTAACGCCATGGCAATTGCGCTTGGAGTGGGTCTTGTATTTGGTTTAGCCTATTCAAATTTGGATATCGCTAATGTCATCGAGTCAGACGCTGAGATATCGCATTTGGTTATGCTCATCGGTATAACGTATTTGGTCAGCACAATAATTGGTTTAAGGAAGTACCAATGAAAAATAAACTAAAAGTATTGAGAGCAGAACGAGATTGGACGCAGGCCGACTTGGCTGAACGATTAGAAGTATCAAGGCAAACCATTAACGCAATTGAAAAAGGTAAATTTGATCCAAGTTTACCACTTGCCTTCAAAGCGGCTAAATTGTTCTCATTAAAAATAGAAGATATTTTTGAGTCAGACTAAATCGAATAAATGTTGAATTAAGTCGGGCAAGATATTTTAAGTAATATTGTCCGACTTTTTTATTTTTAAAGTCGAAATAAATAGCGTAACTTGATATTAAATTACTAAGAGTACTGTTCAATGTTTGTCGACTTATTTGCCGGTCTTTTTTTGATATTTTGTGTTTATATGGCGTATGCGCCGCACGCATTTTCAATAAAAATAATTTCATTTTCCCAATGGCGTTACTTCCATCCTTTTGAAATTGTGGCGCGACTCATTGCTGGATTACTCTTTTTGAGTGACTCTGTTAAAACCACTTCGCCACTAATTATCAATCTAATTGCCTTTGGTTTTATCGGGGTAGGTATTGGTCTTTTTATGATTGGCGAAAAACGACACAGAGCGTTTGCGAATTGGTCTGCCGATAAATTCAGACCTTACTTTAGAGTCATCGGCCTAACTTGCTGGCCATTTGCTATTTGGCTTTTTGTTATTTCTGGCTAGTTTATTTGGCTATTTGCTCACTTATAAAATAAAAATAGAACTGATTGCTATGTAACTGATTGCCATCAAAGAACAGTGCAATTTCAATGAATCTATGGCATCTTGTCAGACCAGATGAAAAGCTGATTAAACTATATGAAAAATATCCAAAACAGAATTTTACTTAACATCGATGACGATGGCATCGCCTGGGTGACTCTTAACCGGCCAGAAAAGTTAAATGCACTCGATATGGAGATGTTCAAAGCTCTTGATAAAACGATTAAATTAATTAAATCTAATCATGATGTTCGTTGTGTTGTTGTAAAAGGCGAAGGACCTGATTTTTGTACTGGTTTAGACGTCGGTTCAATTATTAAAAAACCGATGAGTGGCATTCGTTTACTATTTAAATGGTTACCCGGTAATTCAAACTTGGCTCAGCGTGTGTCGACCAAATGGCGAGGTCTCGCCGTTCCTGTGATTATGGCGATAAGTGGACGATGCTGGGGCGGAGGATTACAGATCGCATTGGGTGGCGACTTTAGAATTGCCGAACATACTGCCAGTTTCAGCATCATGGAAAATCATTGGGGATTAATTCCTGATATGGGAGGAAATAAAGCGTTAAGTTACTTGTTACCTATGGATCAAGCAATGAAACTTGCGATGACGGCAGAAGAGTTTGACGCCTCAAAAGCGAAAGAATTAGGAATTATAACGGACGTGACAAATGACTTAAATAAAAGCTGTCGAGACTTTGCAAATAGGTTAATGAATCGTTCGCCTGATGCGATAAGTGCAATTAAGCGACTTTATACAACCAAGTGGCATCGTTCAGAGCGTGCTATGTTGGCGGCCGAATCATTGTTGCAAGTTCGCGTGCTAACGAAACGAAATCAAAAAATCGCAGTTGCCAGAGCAAAAGGCAAAGCAATTCCATTTCAAAATAGTAAAATACGTTAAAAATATAAAGCTCAAATAATGCATAATTAAAGACATTTTTTGTTTGAGTTTCCTAATTACCTAATAGCAGGCTATAGTTTACTTAAAGTTCTGGATGACTTTATAAGATTGACATTGTTTTGTGTTAAGTCGCCTGTTGAATTACTTAATGTGGCTTCCTCCAGAACTTTCTAAAATTAGTCATCCGGTTTATTTGTGCTTGTTTGAATGCTTGAGAATTATCGGAGGTTATTTGGCCTACTTATGCTAAATTTTAGAATTAAACTTATTGCGGCTTTTCTAATTGCCGTCGTTTTACCATTGCTAGTGACAAATTACTTGGAGAGTCAAGAAGCCAAGGCCTACGCCTCAAAGTCATTTGAAAATGGATTTCAAAAAGATGTAAAGCAAATAGAAGACCGTGTTAGTTTGATATTCTCACAGTACAAAAACAATGTGGGTTATGTCAGTGGTGACTATAGGTTTCAAAGTGTAAAGGGTAACTTAACTAAATACTTAGAGAGTAACGCAGTACAAATGCAGCCGTTACTCGGTAGCGAAGAAGAAGTTAGACTATTTAACTTGTTTCAAACGTTATCTACCAATTATCCAAAGCTCGCTTACGCTTATATGGGGACCGAGGAAGGCGGTTATACGCAGTGGCCCCTAGGCTCTACCGAAAAAAATTACGACCCAAGAACACGTCCTTGGTATAAGACGGGATTAGCCGCAGGAGGGGAGGTTGTTCGCACCCCAACTTACTATTGGAAACCCGACAATACTGCGCTCATTTCAACTGTTCGATTAATTAAAGATGATGAGGATAATAATATAGGGGTATTCGGTATGGATATCACCTTAAAAGGTTTCACCAAAATGTTACGCGACTTGGATTTTGGACAAGATGCTCGAATCATAGTTGTAGAGCAGAAAGGGCGTATCCTTGCAGACACACTGGAGGAGAATAATGTATTTGGTTTTATTGAAGATATCTCCGGTGGATCACTTCTTAGCGCTATGTCATCGCCATTGGCTCAAGCACCAAATCAATATGTCGATATCAACAACAAAGAATATTTAGTTACCCAATATTATTCTGATTATTTAGATTGGAGCTTTATAGGTCTTATCCCAAGAGCGTCGATTGAAGAAAATGTCGCTAATCTTACAAGTAAAATGAATCTAGTCATGATGATCAGCATCATTATATTTGGCTTAGTCGCAGTGGTTTTTTCGAGGTTTATTTCAAATACGATTGAACGAAAACAGCGCTTGTTAGAACTGGCTAAAAATCAAGCAGAACAAGCAAATTTGGCAAAAAGTGAATTTTTGGCGAATATGAGCCATGAAATAAGAACCCCGCTTAATGGCATCATCGGCATGGGCCAATTGCTGTCACAGACAGAATTAAACCCTTTGCAGAAACAAAAGGTCGCAACAATTTATAACAGCGGCAACTTGTTGATGGAGATCATCAGCGACATTTTGGACTTTTCAAAAATTGAAGCTGAGAAGTTGCTGCTTCATCCGGTTGAAACCAATTTAGCGACTTTGTTTTCCAATGTCGCGCTGTCTCACTATGGTAACGCTTGTCGTAAAGGACTTGAGCTTGTCGTAGATACCACAGAACTAGATAATTTGACCGCTATTATTGACGATATTCGACTAACTCAAATTATTGGAAACTTATTGTCTAACGCCATTAAATTCACCGACGCAGGGGAAGTAAAGTTATCCTGTGCTGTCGAATTTGTTGGTGATAATGCGGCTAATTTAGAAGTTTGCATATCGGACACTGGAATTGGTATTGAATCGAGTAAACAAAAGCATATTTTTAATTCTTTTGAGCAAGCTGATAGTTCTACAACGAGGGAATATGGTGGGACAGGACTCGGGTTGTCGTTATGTAAATCTTTATTGGAATTAATGGATTCGCGCCTGATCATAAAATCGAAAGTTGGGAAGGGAAGTAAATTTAAATTTGTCCTTAAGGTCGAACTAGCCGAAAGTCGAAATACGGTCCCGGTAATCCCCGAACTTGAGAATAAAAATGTCGTTATTGTTATTCAAAATGAAACGAGTTTGAAAGTGGCGAATCATTATTTTCGCCAACAAGGTGCGAATGTATCATTTTTCTTGTCGGAACTGGATGCGAAACACTTTATTGGTGCCAATCGACCAGCTGATTTTCAAATTGACTATCTGATCGTAGATGAAAAACAAGAACGCGGCTCAGGTCTAAATTTTATTATGTCGGTTAATAATGTGATCCCAGAGTCTTGCGCCCGTATTTTGATTTGTGATCAATATCCAGAAGATGGATTACTTTTTACCACCCACCATATTACGCGGGTTATTTTAAAGCCTTTGTGTATTAGCCAGCTTGTTGCTGCGTTTGAAATGGAGCCAATTGGTTCGATTGCTTTACATGATGAAATACAACTGAAAGCAGACGAGTTGAAATTCCATGAAACAGATTCGTTTGAACAAAAAAAGATATTGGTCGTAGAGGACAATGATATCAATTATCTTGTTGCAGAGCGCTTTTTGAAGTCATTGGACCTATGCGCAGTGCGAGCTGAGCGTGGTGAAGAGGCTGTGGCAATGTTTGAACAGCATCCTTTTGAACTCATTTTGATGGATTGTATGTTACCAGGAATGGATGGTTATGATGCAACTAGGTGTATCAGAGATGTTGAGTTGTTAAAAAAATTAAAGCCATCTTATATCATTGCACTCACAGCAGATGTGTCAAAAGAAAACAAACAACGTTGTTTGCACGCCGGTATGGACGACTATATGTCTAAACCTTTTGACTTTAAAGTACTTGCTGACATGATCAAACAAGTCTTAGGCTAGATAATCAAGATTAACTAAGGCCAATTTAATAGGGGCCTTAGTTAATATGCCGTTTTTATAATAAAGTTCTAACTTCCAAAAGTTCAGGGAAAAAATTTATATCTAGGGCTTTTTTCAAAAATGAAACACCAGAACTACCACCTGTGCCCATTTTGTTGCCTATGACACGTTGAACGGTATACATATGTTTAAATCGCCAGTTTTGAAATACGTCTTCAATATCCATTAATTTTTCAGCCAGTTCGTATAATTCAAAGTATTTGTCAGAGTGGTGATAAACTTCTTTCCAAGCCTCTAATACTGAATCATTTCGGACATAAGGTTCAGCAAAATTACGGTCGATAGCAATGTCATCAATTTTTAGTCCTTGGGCGCTCATGACCTGCAGAGTGAGCTCATAAATACTTGGTGCATGGCATAATGCAGTTAATTCAGCATGTATCTCAGGGGTTGCTTCATGAACCTTTAGTAATTCTAAATTTTTGTTACCTAACATAAATTCCAGTTTTCTATATCCATATGACTGAAACCCACTGCTATGCCCTAAAACATCTCTAAACTTTAAGTAATCGACAGGGGTTAAAGTTGATAAGATATTCCAAGCTTGAGTCAGTTGTAGAAAAATTTGCTTAACCCGCGATATGACCTTAAAAGCCTGTCCAAATTGCTGTGACTTAATCATGTCCATTGCTGCAGACAACTCGTGCCCAGCTAATTTGAGCCATAATTCGCCTGATTGATGAATAACAATAAATAACATTTCATCATGTTCAGTCGACAGAGGTTGCTGAGCAGACAATATTTTGTCTAATTGCAGATAATCGCCGTAACTCATATCCTGTTTAAAATCAGTGATAATAGATGCTTCAACTTCTCGGTAGTTTCCGGCGTGGGGGCAAGTCATTAATACAGCTCCATTTTGACATTAATCGTTGAAATTGGTGTGTGATGTTCAAATAATTTTAACATGTTTTTGTCTTATGACTTTATTTGAACCAACATTTGGATTTTGCAAAACGTTTACATAAGTTTGCATTGCCTAATTTTATTTTTTGCATCTCGATGGTTGTTACTCCTGAAAACTCAAGGCAATATTGGAACTGTCCCAAAAAAAACAAAGCGAGTAAAGCACGTGAATTGGTTAGAACCTATTGAACTAGAACATGAAACAGTAAAGTTGCTGCCATTAAAAATAGCTCATTTAGAGGCGCTGCTAGCTGCAGCGCAAGATGGTAAGCTTTGGGAGTTATGGTTCACTGGCGTACCGTCTGAATCGACAATTGAGGATTACATTAAGCGTGCTCTCGCTGATCAGGAATTAGGTTTGGCTTTACCGTTTTCGGTATGGCATAAACCGACCAACAAAATTATTGGCTGCACTCGTTTTTGTAACGTTGTGGCAAAAAATAAGCGGTTGGAAATAGGCTTTACCTGGTATGCAAAGTCGTTTCAAAAAACGTCGGTAAACACCGAATGTAAACAGTTGCTGCTTAAACATGCATTTGAAAAGCAACTGGCCATTGCTGTTGAGTTTCGAACCCACTGGCATAATGTCAAGTCACAAGCAGCAATAAGACGACTTGGGGCAAAGCAAGACGGCATACTCCGTAATCACACGATAGAAGCGGACGGTGTCTTGCGAGACACTGTGGTATTTTCAATTATAAATTCAGAATGGCCTTCAGTTAAAAAGTCAATAGATTTTAAACTCCAGCAAATGAAACAGCTTTAAGTTAGGCTAATGTTATTGCTAGCAGATGTGCTTCATTTGTAGGTTAGGCGGATTGACAAAACATCAGACGATACAATGTCGTCTTTCCATCAATTAAAGGAGTAGCTGTTTAAATGGGCTAACCTACCGCTTGGTTAACAGGCCTTAATGCTACTAACGTTGGCGGGAATTGAAATGAAAATTCACTGCCTTTTCCTATTTCGCTGGAAATTTCTAGTTTTGACTGATGATGATTAAGTGCATGTTTGACGATTGATAGTCCCAATCCCGCACCACCAGTATGTCGAGCTCTGGCTTCATCAACGCGATAAAATCTTTCGGTTAGCCGTGGGATATGACTTGCTTGAATACCAGAGCCGGTATCTATAACCGAAAATTTAGCGTTTCCCGTACGTGTTTTATGCCACTTTATAGTGATTTTTCCATTATCGGGCGTATATCTTATTGCGTTGAAAACCAAATTGGAAAATGCGCTTCTGAGTTCTGTTGAAAGTCCTAACAAGCAAAGTTCATCGTCAATATTAGTTTCTATAATATGTCGGCCATTTGATATAGATTTTGCTTCATTAGTTAAAATTTCCAATAAACTTGGCACGTCGACAAATGCAGGGGCGAAATCTGGATTTTGACCTTCTAGCTTTGAAAGTGATAATAACTGTTCAACTAAGTCATTCATTCTCGTTGCTTGTTGCATCATCATCATTTGCGCTTTTTGCCACATTTCTTCCGATAGATCATTTTTGTTTGGTGTCATCTCTAAATAACCCCGCATGACCGTTAAGGGGGTTTTAAGCTCGTGTGACACATTAGCGATAAAATCTTTTCGCATTTGTTCTAATTGATGTAGGTGGGTAATATCTCTAATCAACAGGGTCCATTTATTTGTTTCATAAGGTACAACACGAACTTCAAGTCGAATGTGTTCTTTAGTCGGTGAAGGAATGTCGTAGGGAGCACTAAAGTTTTCTTCATCTAAGTAATCAATAAAGGCGGGATGCCTAACGAGGTTATCGAGTCGATTGCCTTTGTCCGTTGGCCACTTTAACCCCAACATATCCTGGGCGAGTTGATTACACCATAATATATGTCGATGTTCGTCAAACAATAATACTGCGTCTGGTAATGACTCGGCACCGAGTCTAAAACGCCTAACTATCGTGCTTAATTCAGTTCGTTTTTTGGCGTTTCGTCTTTGTTGGCCATAGATCCCATCAAAAACACTCGACCATAATCCATGAGCTTTCGGTGGATAAATACCTCTTTGATGCCATAACCAGTGCGTGAGTTTTAACATCTGGCGATAATTGGAAATAATTACAATCAAGCAAAACGCAATTGTTACTGAATACCAAATATTAATTAGAAATCCAACAACTGCAATAGGCAGATAATACCAAAATAATCGCGACGTTATCTGCCAGATGGATGGGGAGTGATTCATATAAATTAATCTATACGAGTTGAAAAACGGTAACCTGAACCGCGAACGGTTTGTATTAGTTTATCGTGTGTTTGCAGTGCTTTTCTTAGGCGACGAATGTGAACATCAACAGTTCTGTCTTCAACGTAAGTATTGGTTCCCCAAACGTTATCCAGTAGCTGATCACGACTATAAACACGCTCTTGGTGTGTCATAAAAAAGTGAAGTAGTTTAAATTCCATGGGACCTAAATGCAGATCACCGCCTTCAAGTGTGACCCTATGGCTTGATGGGTCTAAACGCAATCCAATAATTTCAATTGGATCATCTGTTGCCGTAGGTTGTGTTCGTCTTAAGACGGCTTTTAAACGGGCAACAAGTTCTTTTGGTGAAAATGGTTTAGTTATGTAATCGTCAGCGCCAACGTCTAATCCTTGGATCTTATCGTCTTCTTCGCTACGTGCGGTTAACATTATGATTGGTATGTTCTTAAAGTTATCAGACTGCTTCAATTTTTTGGCAATTTGAATACCGCTCATTTCAGGAAGCATCCAATCTAATAAAATCAACGCTGGCGTTTCTTCTAAAAGATATTGTTGTGCTTCGTTGTAACTTTCTGCAGCAACCGCTTTGTAACCGGCTTGTTCTATGACAAAGGTTAACATTTCCCTGATCGCAAATTCGTCTTCGATAATGAGTATTTTATGTGACATATTTTCCGCTCTACACCTTGTAATGACGCGGTGCATTATTGCGATTTTTTATGACAGGTTTATGACAGTTTGAGCATCAATGGCTATTTTTAACGTCCATGATCTGAGTTACGATACTGTTGTGGGGATAACCCCATGATATTTTTAAACAATCTTGAAAAATAGTAGGCGTCATCGTAGCCAAGTTGTTTTGCGATAGTTTTAATCGAGTTGTCATTGCTATCCAGTAATTGACAGGCGTAATGGACTTTCTTTTCAATAAAATAGCGAACAGGACTAACGCCGACAATAAGCTGAAACTTTTTTGCAAAGTAAAATTTTGATAACCCAAACGCCACAGCCATGTCATCTAATGTTAATGTTTTAGCAATGTTTTGTTGTAGATAAATGTCTATCTGTTGGAACTGTAATTGTTTTTTGTTACGGCTGCTATTTGGATATTGCACACTCAGTTCGATGAGTAATCGTTGGATTATGGCACCGGCTAAATAAAATGCATTAGTTTGGTAACTCAATTTACGTATTTCGAGCAATGCCCGAAAGTTTTCTTCATATTGTATTTTGTTATGAACGTTAAAAACTAAGTTGGTTGGCGTAAACCCAACAATATCCAATATATTTTCAAATAACGCACCTTGAATATGAACCCAATAAATAGTCCATGGTGACTTTGCATTTGCCCAATAAGAATGCGCCATGCCTTTGGGTAATATAACCACTTGCTGGGCAGCAAGTTCGGTGGTGGTTTGTGCTGTTTCAATATGACCGTTTCCATCGACACAAAACATCAACAAGTGGTCGTCATGGGAATTGCGTATAACCTTATGTTCACGCGCATGTTCGTAATAACCAAATGCTGTAGGGTACAGTAAATGGCTAATTGGGTTCACGTCGAGTTTTTCAACTATTCCACGGGGCACAAGATAACGCACGCTACCTGCGGAAAGAGGCCAGTTAGAAGGTGTACTCATATCGTTACGTAATTGAATGGTTTGTGCCAATATAGTCCATCATAAAAGCAATTTATTCAATTCTAATTAGAAAAATAGTTTGCTTTAATGCAAGTATCTTATTTAGTCATATAGAACTAAATTAATAATAACGACCACTTGCATCAAAGAGGCTACGGCATGAAACAGGTTCCACTATTTATCAACGGCGAATGGGTAGATTCTAAATCTACTAGAACGATAGACGTAACAAACCCAGCGACTCAAGAGGTTATAGCCAAAGTTCCGTGTGCAACCAAAGCGGAAATGACCGCGGCAATAGAGAGTGCAAAGCAAACATTTAAAACGTGGAAAGAAGTCCCGGTTCCTCAACGAGCTCGGGTTATGATGAATTACGCGTATTTGTTGAAAAAACACCAAGAAGAGATCGCCGGTATTATTTGCGAAGAATTAGGTAAAACGAAAGAAGACGCGATGGGCGATGTTTGGCGTGGTATTGAAGTTGTAGAACATGCAGCAAATATTCCTTCAATGATGATGGGCGAAACCGTTGAAAACGTAGCGCGCAATATTGACACATATAGTTATACCCAACCTTTAGGCGTCTGTGTGGGTATCACCCCGTTTAACTTCCCTGCAATGATCCCATTATGGATGTTCCCATTAGCTGTGGCCTGCGGTAATACATTTATTTTAAAACCTTCTGAACAAGATCCATTAACACCAACACGCTTAGTTGAATTATTTGAAGAAGCCGGCGCACCAAAAGGTGTGTTACAAGTTGTTCACGGTGACAAAGAACAAGTGGATATTTTGTTAAACGAACCTGAAGTGAAGGCCATTTCATTTGTTGGTTCAGTAGGTGTTGGTCAATATATATATAAGACAGGTACAGACAACATGAAACGCGTTCAAGCGTTTTTAGGTGCGAAAAATCACATGGTTGTTATGCCAGATGCAAATAAAGACGCCGTTGTTAATAACATCGTTGGAGCCTCCGTTGGGGCTGCAGGTCAGCGCTGTATGGCAATTTCGGTCGCTGTATTTGTTGGTGAAGCACAAAAATGGATCCCAGAAATTCAACAAAAACTTGCCTCCGTACGCCCGGGTCATTATACCGATCCTGAAGCCGCCTATGGTCCACAAATTACACCTCAAGCAAAAGTTCGAATTGAATCGCTAATTGCTCAAGGTAAAAAAGAAGGGGCGACTTGTGTATTAGATGGCAGTGGCTGCGAAGTCCCTGGATTTCCAAATGGTAACTGGGTTGGCCCAACTATGTTTACTGATGTAACCGAAGAAATGGAAATTTATAAACAAGAGATCTTCGGTCCTGTATTTTTAACCATGAACGTAGATACGCTTGACGACGCCATAGACCTAATAAACCGTAATCCATACGGTAATGGAACGTCTATTTTTACCTCATCTGGTGGTTCAGCTCGTAAATACCAACACAATATTGAAGTGGGGCAAGTTGGTATCAACATTCCTATTCCGGTGCCATTGCCATTCTTTTCGTTTACAGGTTGGAAAGGTTCGTTTGCCGGAGACCAGCATGCGTATGGTAAACAAGCAGTTAAGTTTTATACAGAAACTAAAACGATTACATCTCGCTGGTTTGACGAAGAAACAGCAGCGTCAGGTCCTAACATGTCGATTACGTTAAAATAAGAGCGCCAAAGCAGACAGGGGTTAAACGATGGATTTTAATTTAAATGAAGATCAAAAAGCATTTGTCGACTTGGCAAAACAGTTTTCTGATTCTGAGCTTGCACCTAATGCGGCCAAGTGGGATGCAGAGCATATTTTTCCAAAAGATGTGATGCAAAAAGCCGGTGAACTTGGCTTTTGTGGTTTGTATTCGCCAGAAGACGCCGGTGGCATGGGGTTAAGTCGATTAGACTCTGCGCTCATATTTGAACAGCTTTCTATGGGCTGTACGGCAACTACAGCCATGTTGACTATTCATAATATGGCGACTTGGATGATATCAACTTGGGGAACTGAGTCGGTTAAATCAACATGGTGTGAGAAGCTTGTAATGGGTGAACAACTTGCGTCGTATTGTCTCACAGAACCCGGTGCGGGTTCTGATGCGGCGTCATTAAGAACTAGCGCTAAACTCGATGGCGAGTACTTTGTGATTAACGGTTCTAAAATGTTTATCTCTGGCGCTGGAGAAACTGACGTTCTTGTTGTAATGGTGCGCACGGGCGGCGAAGGGGCCAAAGGCATTTCTGCCGTTGTTGTACCGGCAGATGCGGAAGGCGTGATTTATGGTAAAGCAGAAGAAAAGCTCGGATGGAACGCCCAACCAACACGTCTTATTACGTTTGATAATGTCCGTATTCCAACGGATCATCTATTAGGTGAACTCGGTCAAGGATTCTCATTTGCTATGAAAGGGCTTGACGGTGGCCGAATTAACATAGGTGCTTGTTCTGTTGGGACAGCACAACAGGCAATGGATACTGCTATTCATTACATGAAAGAACGTTCGCAATTTGGCAAACCATTAGCCGCGTTTCAGGCACTGCAGTTTAAATTAGCAGATATGGCAACAGAATTAGTTGCAGCCAGGCAAATGATCCGTCTAGCTGCGTTTAAGCTTGACTCAAATGACCCTGAAGCATCGGCGTATTGCGCAATGGCAAAACGATTTGCGACGGATGTTGGATTTCAAGTGTGTAATGAAGCACTGCAAATTCATGGAGGTTACGGCTATATCAAAGAATACCCATTAGAGCGTCACTTTAGGGACGTTCGCGTGCATCAAATTCTTGAAGGCACAAATGAAATAATGCGGTTGATCATCGCTCGTCGTCTTTTAGATGAAGCCGCAGCAGAAATAAAATAAGGAATACAAATGTCTGATTTATTAAAACTATCTATCTCTGGGCACGTTGCCACAATTATGATCGCGAACCCTCCAGCGAATACGTGGACGTTTGAGTCGCTATCGGAACTTAAAACGTTGGTCGAGGCGCTTAATATTAACAAAGCCGTTTATGCATTAGTCATTACAGGCGAAGGTGAAAAATTCTTTTCTGCGGGGGCGGATCTAAAATTGTTTGCCGACGGGGACAAAGGTGTTGCGTCAGACATGGCTCGTGTTTTTGGTGCTGCTTTTGAGGCATTACGAGATTTCCAAGGAGTATCTATAGCTGCAATTAATGGTTATGCCATGGGGGGCGGATTAGAGGTTGCGCTAGCGTGTGATATTCGTGTTTGTGAAGAGCAGGCGCAACTCGCATTACCTGAAGCTAAAGTTGGACTATTGCCTTGTGCTGGTGGAACGCAACATTTGTCATGGCTTGTCGGTGAAGGCTGGGCAAAACGCATGATCCTATGTGGTGAGCGCTTAACAGCAGAAAAAGCACTGCAAATTGGTTTAGTTGAAGAAGTTGTCGCGAAAGGTGGGGCATACAATACAGCTTTGGCGTTAGCAGAGAAAACAGCTGAACAAAGCCCGAGTTCTATAACAGCTTGTAAATCGCTAATTCAAGCAGGACGCAACGGCTCAATTAATGCTGCATTGGCCAATGAACGTGAACAATTTGTCGCTTTATTCGATACCAAAGATCAGAAAGAAGGCGTCACTGCCTTTTTAGAAAAACGCCCTGCAATATGGATGAATGAATGAATAACAAGGAGATTCAAATGAATGAACCTGTTTTATTTCGTGAGTTAGAAAGTGTTTCTGGTAAAAAGATTGGCATTGCGACACTAAATGTAGAGACGTCGTTAAATGCACTAAACCTAGAAATGGTGAAGTTACTCACCAAGCAGTTATTAGAATGGCAACAACGTTCAGATATTGCTTTGGTAATGTTAGAGGGCAGCGGCGGAAAAGCATTTTGTGCTGGAGGTGATGTTGTTCAACTATATAAAGCAACTGTCGAAGCTGGTAAATCGGCTATTGCACCTTATATAGAAACGTTTTTCACACAAGAATACGAACTAGATTACTTAATTCATACATTCGGAAAGCCCATTTTATGTTGGGGTCACGGTATTGTTATGGGAGGCGGTTTAGGACTATTTGCAGGAGCAAGTCATCGGGTTGTTACCCAAAAATCCCGAATTGCCATGCCTGAGATTACGATTGGCCTATATCCGGATGTTGGTGGTACTTACTTCTTAAACAAAATGCCAAAAGGTGCGGGGCTTTTTTTAGCGCTAACAGGGGCATCAATTAATGGCAGTGACGCCAAATTTGTACAACTTGCAGATCATTTTGTATTGAGTGAGCATCAAGGTGATCTAATTGAAGAAGTACTTTTAGTGAAGTGGGGCGATACTGAAGCTCTAAACCACCAAAAGCTTTCCGATGTTCTCGTTAAATTTGAACAAAAAGATCAGGTACATATGCCTGTTGGCAATATAAGTCGATTTAACACTTTGTTGAGCGATTTAGCATTAACAGAAGATGTTAGCTCGGCTGTGACATTAATTATCGACCATGCTAGTGATGATAAATGGATGTTAAAAGCGCAGGACAGCCTAGCAAAAGGGAGCCCGCTTACAGCACATATAATAATGAAACAGTTGGCTTTGGGTAAATCATTGTCATTAGCCGATTGTTTTCGACTGGAACTTGGATTGTCATGTAATTGTTCAGCCATTGGCGAATTTGCTGAAGGTGTGCGTGCACTATTAATAGATAAAGATTACTGCCCTAGTTGGTTTTACGAAACGGTGCACGATGTAGATCCTCAGATGTTAAATAAAATGTTTACCTCTCCTTGGACAACAGATTTACATCCGTTAAAAGATTTGGGCAAATAAGGAAGAATATTATGATGAAAATAGCATTTTTTGGTTTAGGCAATATGGGCGGCCCTATGGCTGCTAATTTACTTAAAGCTGGTTTTGAAGTGAATGTATTTGACCTATTTCCGAAAGCGGTGGAGCAACTTGTCGCATTAGGTGCTACTACTGCAGATACGCCAAAGGATATCGTTCAAGATTGTGACGTCGTCATTAGTATGTTGCCTGCGGGAAAACATGTCCGAGAGTTATATATTGGTGAAGACGGACTCATTAATTATCTTAATGTTGGCACACTTGTCATCGACTCCTCTACTATTGACTCTGCAACAGCGCAATCTGTCGCGGCTATTTTAGCCAATAAACAAATCAATTTTATTGATGCACCTGTTTCGGGTGGGGTAGCGGGCGCGACAGCTGGAACATTAAGTTTTATGACTGGTGGTTCTTTATCTTCCTTTAATCAAGCAAAACCTTTGTTAGAAGTAATGGGTAAAAACATCTTTCACGCTGGCGAGGTTGGCGCTGGTCAAGTTGCGAAGGTTTGCAACAATATGCTGCTGAGTATTTTAATGGTTGGCACATCTGAAGCATTACAACTTGGTGTAGACAATGGACTAGACCCAACAGTCTTATCTGAAATCATGTCCAAGAGTTCTGGTAGTAATTGGACATTAGACGTATATAACCCATGTCCGGGTGTTATGCCAACTTCACCTGCAAGTAATGAATACCAAGGTGGTTTTATGACAGACTTGATGTTGAAAGACTTGGGGCTAGCCATGGATACTGCTGTTGGTTCACAAAGTACAACGCCATTAGGAGCTTTAACTCGAAACTTGTACTCAATTCATCAAAAATCAGGTAATGGCAAAAAAGACTTCTCAAGTATATTTGAGCAATTTTCTTCTAAATAGGTATTAATCGCCTAATTTGGAAAATTTTACATTCTAATTTGCACTAAACCGGAAGTTTACTATAGTTAATTTCCGGACTTTTGGACTCCTATCCATTATTGAATTACGACTCTCTAAAGGTGTGACCCAAGCTTTTTGTACCTATTTAGTACGTATTACAATCGTTTTGATTGATATTTAACCGAACAAACAAAAAAAGTGAATTTAATTGAAATTAGGGGTTGCACAATTTTTTGGTTTC